>DASVQP010000098.1 GCA_036389135.1 Longimicrobium sp. | reverse complement strand
GCTCGCGGCGCAGGCGCACGTCGTGGAAAGGCACGCCCGGCAGCGCGGCGCGATCCTCCCGCGCAGCACGTTTCACCCGGGTGCCGCTTGACGTCTTTATGTCCATCCGAAAGGGCTGTCCTGGAAAAATTGCGCGCCTGGTGAGACCCCTGGACGAGCGGTGCACCCGAACCTGACGCTTACACCCCCGTCCGCGTCACGCGGGGCGCCGCGGTAGCACGAATGGTGCCCGTGCCCGCCTCAGTACGACGCCTGGCACAACGCCGGATTGGTCCGCGGTGTGACAACCGCCGCGCCCCTCACCCGCGGTGGCGCCGTGCGAACTGCCGCGCGTAATAGCTGATCACCATGTCCGCGCCGGCCCGCTTGATGGAAGTCAGCGCCTCCACGTGGGCGCGGTCCCCGTCGATCCACCCGCGCTCCGCCGCGGCCACGATCATGGCGTACTCGCCCGAGACGTGGTAGGCGCACACGGGGTAGCCGGTCTCCGCCTTCACGCGGTGGATGACGTCCAGGTACGCCAGGGCGGGCTTCACCATCACGATGTCCGCCCCCTCGTCCACGTCCAGGCGGGCCTCGCGCAGCGCCTCCAGCACGTTGCCGGGGTCCATCTGCGCCGTACGCCGGTCGCCAAAGGTGGGGGCGCTCTCCGCCACGTCGCGAAAGGGGCCGTAGAAGGCGGAAGCGTACTTGGCCGAATACGCCATGATCGCCACCCCCGTGTGCCCCGCCTCGTCCAGCGCCGCGCGGATCGCCCCCACGCGGCCGTCCATCATGTCCGACGGCGCCACCACGTCGGCACCCGCGTCCGCGTGCGCCACCGCCATCCGCGCCAGCAGGGGGACGGTGGCGTCGTTGTCCACGTCGCCGCCCTGGATCACGCCGCAGTGCCCGTGGCTGGTGTACTCGCACAGGCACACGTCGGTCATCACCAGCAGCCCGGGAAGCTCGCGCTTGAGCCGCCGCACCACCTGCGACACCACGTTGTCCGGCCCGTAGCCGCTGCTCCCCGTCTCGTCTTTGTGCTCCGGGATGCCGAAGAGGAGCACGCCGCCGATCCCCAGCCGCAGCGCCTCCTCCGCGTCGCGCAGCAGCTCGTCGGCCGAGGTCTGCTCCACCCCCGCCATGGAGCCGATGGGGCGGCGCACTCCCTCCCCCGGCACCACGAAGAGCGGAAGGATCAGGTCGGAGGGATGCAGCGACGTCTCGCGCACGAGCGAGCGGATCGTCTCGCTGCGGCGCAGGCGGCGGGGGCGGTGGCTCGGAAAGCTGGGCATGGCTCAGAACAGGTACGAGAGGTCGGCGCGCAGGCTCTGCTCGCGCCATCCGTCGCCCGCGTCGCGGTACAGCGACAGGCGGGCATCGATGCGGGGGGCCAGGCGCCACGCGGCGTCCAGGCTCCCCCCCCAGCTCCCGGCACGCGCGGGGGCGTACAGGTTGGCGGCGCGCTGCTCGCGGGCGAGTCCCTCGCCCGTGCGGCGGCGCACGAAGGCGCGTCCCTCCACCCGCAGCCGCGCGTCCAGCAGCTCGCCCTGGCCGTACGCCATCCCCTCCCACCCCTCGCCGCCCAGCGGGTGCCCCAGCGGACGTCCTCGATGAACCCAGCCGCCGGGGTGGGCGGCGTGCATGTACCAGGGCGGGTTCCCGCAGCAGTGCGGGGCGAAGCGGGTGTACTCCGCCCCGCCCGCCCACGCGCTCCCCAGCCGCGGCAGCAGCAGTCCAAAGGTGTGTCCCGGCACGTTCCACCACGCGCCGGACGCGTCTTCGGAGCCCCACTCGAAGTACACGGTGGCGGGGAGGACGCGCTCCGTGGGCAGTCGCCAGCGCGCGTCCGCCGCGATCACCTGGTTCTCGAAGTCCGCGGAGAGGATCCCCACGAACATCTTCGCCACGTTCCCCACCGTCACCGGCGTGTCGATGCTGTCGCCGCCGAAGATGGAAGCGCGGTTGATCCCCAGCTGCAGCCGCGAGTGCGGCTCGAACCCCACGCGCGCCGTCCAGAACCAGGGCCGCCCCGGATGCCTCGACTCGGGGAGCCGCGCCAGCGAGCTGTGGAAGCTGGTGCCCCCCAGGTAGCGCAGCACGGAGGGGAGGTGCACCGGCCCCAGCGTCTGCAGCTGCACCCGCGTCATGGGGACCGCGCCACTCACCACGATCCCGCCGCCGCGCGCGGGCCCGTACCCCACCCGCTCCCTTCCGACCGCCAGCGCGAGCCGGCCGGCCGACGCGGACACGTCCCACGCCGGTACCCGCACGCCCTCCGTCCCCGCCTCCACCCGCGCGATGGCGGCGATCGTGCGCCCCCCGAGCGCCACCGTCGACGCGCCCGCCCACTCGTCGCGGTCGGGGAGGAGGAAGGGCTCGCGGCGGAACTCGAAGTGACCGTACGCGGGCTCCAGGCGCCCGCTCTCGTGCTCCGTCACCACCCCGGCGCGCCCGCCCAGCAGCGGCGATCGGCGGCCGGCGGGGCGGTACTCCGGGAACTCCTCCACGAAGCGAGCCATCCAGCCCTCGGCGACGCCGAGCATTTCCGGGGACCGCTCGCGCGCGAGCTCCACCGCGTCGTGGAGGGCGCGGCCCACCATCTCTCGTGGCGCCGAGCGCTGCGCGGGGACGTAGTTCGGGGCCAGTCCCAGTGCCCACGCCCGCTCCGCCGCCCGGTGCGCCCAGTGGTCCACCGGCAGCGGCGGCGTAGCGCCCTGGCTCGGCGCCGTGTCCGCGGCGGCGGCCCACGCGTCCGGCTGTGCCGCGAGCGAGCCGCCCCAAAACAGGAGCGCGCCAGCGACCACGTACACCCACGCTCGTCCCGTATTTCTCCCGTGCATCTCTTCTCCCTTCAAGAACAGCAGGCCTCACACAGAGACACAGAGGGCACGGAAAGAGGGCACCACAAGAAGTTCTCCGTGCCTTCGCGTTTCCCTCTGTGCCCTCTGTGTGAGGCTTTTCGGATGCTTGTCATCACGTCCAGAACCCGCGGATCGCCTCGAGGAGCCCGGGAATCGTGTACTCGGCCGCCTCCACGTCCACCCGCATCCCCAGCTCGCTCAACGTGCCGGAGGTGATGGGGCCGATGGATGCCACCGCCGCCCCGCCCGTGTCCGCCCCCACCAGGTCCGCGAAGTTGTGCACCGTGGAGCTCGCGGTAAAAGTCACCAGGTCCACCTCGCCCGCGGCGATGCGGCGCTTGACCTCGTTCGCGCCCGCGCCGTCCTGCACGGTACGGTACGCGGCCACCTCCACCACCTCCGCGCCGCGCTCGCGCAGGGAGTCCGGCAGCACCGCGCGCGCCACCTCGGCCCGCGGCAGCAGGATACGGGCGCCGCGCAGCTCCACGGCCGCGGCGAGCGCCTCCACCGTCGCTTCGGCCACGTACTCCTCGGGCACCAGGTCCGCGCGCACGCCGCGGCGCGCCAGCTCGGCCGCCGTCGCGGGGCCGAGGGCGCACACGCGGACGCCGCCCAGTGCGCGCGAGTCGAGCCCCTGCTGCTCCAGCGCCGCCCAGAAGTGCTCCACCCCGTTGGCGCTGGTGAAGACGACCCAATCGAACTCCGCCACCCCGGCCGCGCCCCGGCACAGCGCATCCACATCCGGCGCGGCCTCGATGCGGATGGTGGGGAACTGGATCACCTCCGCGCCCAGCGCCTCCAGCTCCGCGGCGAAGTCGCTAGCCTGCGCGCGCGCCCTCGTCACCACGATGCGCCTGCCGGAAAGCGGACGGCGGTCGAACCACGCCAGCTCGTCGCGCAGCGCCACCACCTCGCCGACCACCACCACGGAAGGCGCGCCGATCCCCGCCTCGCGCACCAGCGCGGGGAGGGTCGCGAGCGTCCCGCTCACGGTGCGCTGGCGCGGGTACGTCCCCCACTCCACGGCGGCGGCGGGCGTGTCGGGCGAGCGGCCGCCCTCCATCAGGCGGGCGAAGTTGTCCGCCATCTTCCCAACGCCCATGTAGAAGACCAGCGTCCCCACGCCGCGCGCCAGGTGCGCCCAGTCCAGGTCGGTGTCGTCCTTGGTGGGGTCCTCGTGCCCCGTCACCAGCGCCACCGACGCGGCGACGCCCCGGTGCGTCACGGGAATGCCGGCGTACGCGGGGCCCGCAATGCCGGAGGTAATCCCCGGCACCACCTCGAACGGCACCCCGGCCGCGCGCAGCACGATCCCCTCCTCCCCGCCCCGCCCAAAGACGAACGGGTCGCCCCCCTTCAGGCGGACGACCGTGCGGTGGCGCCCCGCCAGCTCCACGAGCACCTGGTTGATCTCGTCCTGCGTGCGCGTGTGCTCGCCCCCGCGCTTTCCCACGTACACGCGCTCGGCGCGGGCGGCGCGCTCCACGATGGCGGGCGACACCAGCGCGTCGTACACCAGCACGTCCGCGCGCGCCAGCAGCTCGGCGGCGCGCAGCGTGAGCAGCCCCGGGTCGCCCGGCCCGGCGCCCACCAGGTAGACGGTGCCCGTCACCGCGCCGTCCCCGCGCGCTCTTCCTCCGCGGCGAGAAGGTCGCCCAGCGTGCGGCGCAGGGGGATCTCCGGCGTCCAGCCCAGCGCCCGCAGCCGCGATCCGTCGCCCAGCAGCAGGGGGACGTCCACCGGCCTCACGCGCTCCGGGTCCACCTCCACCCGCACCTCCGCGCCGGAGATCTCCACCAGCGCGTCCAGCACCTCGCGCATCGATGACGCGGCGCCGGAGCACACGTTGTAGGCGGTGGCGGGGACCCCGGCCTCGGCCAGGCGGCGGTAGGCGCGCACCACGTCGCGCACGTCCAGCAGGTCGCGCCGCGCCTCCAGGTTCCCCACGCGCAGCACCGGGTCGGCAGAGCCCGCGCGGATGGCGGCGATCTGCCGCGCCCAGCTCGGCAGGGCGAAGCGCGGGTCGTGCCCGGGCCCCGTGTGGTTGAAGGAGCGCGCCACCACCGCCTCCACCCCGCGCATGGCGGCGACGCCCACGCACGCCATCTCCGCCGCGGCCTTGGATGCGGCGTACGGGTTGGCGGGGCGCAGCGGCCGCACCTCGCTTATCGGCTGCTCCGCCTCCGGAACGGCGCCGTACACCTCGGCCGAGCCGGCCAGCACCATCCGCGTCCCCGCGGCGAGCGCCTCCACCAGCCGCAGCGTGCCGGTGGCGTTTGCGTCCCAAGTCCCCACCGGGTCGCCGAAGGAGTTGGCGACGCTGGCCTGCCCCGCCAGGTGGAAGACGGCCTCCGGGCGCGCCTCGGCCACCGCCGCTGCGATGGAAGCGGCGTCGGTCACGTCCAGCGCAAGCCAGCGCGCCCCCGCCGGGTCACCGGACGGGGGCGTGCCTTCCAGCGAACCCGCGAACACCTCCACCCCGTCCGCCACCAGCGAGCGGACGAGGTAGCTCCCCACGAATCCGCCCGCCCCCGTGACCAGCGCCCTCACCGGCGCGCCAGCCGCTCCAGGTCCGCGTCCACCATCATCGTCACGAGCTGGCGGAACCCGACCTCCGGCTCCCACCCCATCTCCGCCTTCGCCTTGGCGGGGCTCCCGATCAGCAGGTCCACCTCCGCGGGGCGCACGAAGCGCTCGTCCAGCACCACGTGCTCGCGCCAGTCCAGCCCCGCGTGCTCGAAGGCGGTTGAGACCAGGTCCTGCACCGAGTACGTCTCGCCGGTGGCCACCACGTAGTCGCGCGGCTCCTCCTGCTGCAGCATCAGCCACATCGCCTTCACGTAGTCGCCGGCGAAGCCCCAATCGCGCCGGGCGTCCAGGTTGCCCAGGCGCAGCTTGTCGTCGAGCCCGTGCTTGATGCGGGCGGCGGCGTCGGTCACCTTGCGCGTCACGAACTCCAGCCCGCGCCGCGGCGACTCGTGGTTGAACAGGATGCCGCTCACCGCGAAGATGCCGTAGCTCTCGCGGTAGTTTACGGTGGCCCAGTGCCCGTACACCTTGGCCACGCCGTACGGCGAGCGCGGGTAGAAGGGGGTGCTCTCCACCTGCGGCACCTCCTGCACCTTGCCGAACATCTCGCTGGACGACGCCTGGTAGAACCGGATCTTGCGGTCGAAGATGCGAATCGCCTCCAGCATCCGCGTAACCCCCAGCGCGGTGACGTCGCCGGTGAGCACGGGCTGCGTCCACGAAGTCTGCACGAACGACTGCGCGGCCAGGTTGTACACCTCGTCCGGCCGCGACTGCTCCAGCGCGTAGTACAGCGAGTTCTGGTCGGTCAGGTCGCCGGAGAGGAGCTCGATGCGGTCCTGGATGTGCTGGATCCGCTCGAAGGTGACGGTGGAGCTGCGGCGGACGAGCCCGAACACCTTATATCCCTTTTCCAGGAGGAGCTCGGCGAGATAGGAGCCGTCCTGGCCGGTGATGCCCGTGATGAGCGCGGTTTTCATAAGCGGAGTACGTGGAATTCGATAGCCCGGCTGCCGGGCCTGGGAAGCGCGGGAATTTACCCCTCCGGGTGTGGGGTGTCAACGCGCCCCGCTTGACCGGAAGGGGTGGAGGGCTTACATTGACCAGCTTGTGCCACATCCGGAATTACGTACGCATCAGGAGACTCCGATGGCTTTCTGTGCCGTCTGCGGGAAGGGCCCGCGCAGCGGGAACAACGTCAGCCACGCGAACAACAAGACCAAGCGTGTCTGGCGGCCGAACCTCCAGCCCGCTCGCATCGTGACGGAGAACGGCAACAAGCGCGTGCGTGTCTGCACCGCGTGCATCTCCGCCGGCAAGATCCGCAAGGCGGGCTGAGCCGTTCGCGTATCCGCAGCACCCAACCCGAAGCGGCCGCACACCCCGGTGTGCGGCCGTTTCGTTTTAACCACAACAGCAGCCTCACGCAGAGGCGCGGAGGAACAACAACCTCACACAGAGAGAAACCACTTCCTGAACGGAGCGCCCCACCCTGCCGCGGCTTCGCAGCAGAAACCCTGTGGCGCGCAGTGAAGGAGACGGGCTCTGCCGCGCGCACCGCCCCCTCCCATGTTCCGATACCAGCAGTTCCTATCACCGCACGCGCTCCCCTCTCTGACAGACAGTTCCGTGCAGTCCGCTCCCGTGGACCCACGCACCAGTCGTCTGAACATGGGATGGATCGCGTTGCACTGGAGAGCCCCTCTCCTTCACTGCGCGCAGGAGAACCGTGCGAGCGCGAGTGCCTGGGTTGGCGCTCCGTTCAGGAAGTGGTTCTCTGTGGCTTGCAGTTCCCTCGGTGTTCTCTGTGTGAGGCTTTTCTCGACCTGCGTCTCTGCGCCTCTGCGGGAGACCTGTTGTAGAAACATGAAGAAGCCCCGGACGCTGCGAGCAGCACCGGGGCTTCTTTTCATCGAACCACGCTGTCTCAGCCGCGATCCACCAGCTCGATCAGCGCGGTCTCGGCGCCGTCGCCCTGGCGGAAGCCGGTCTTGAGCACGCGGGTGTAGCCACCGTTGCGCTCCGCGAAGCGCGGACCGATCTCCTTGAACAGCTGCGACAGAACCTCGCGGTCCTGGATCTGCCGGCCCGCCTGGCGGATCGAGTGCAGATCGCCCCGCCGCGCGAGCGTGATCAGCCGCTCCGCGAACGGGCGCAGCTCCTTCGCCTTCGCCGTCGTCGTCTGAATGCGGCCGTGGCGGAACAGGCTGGTGGCCATGTTCCGCAGCGTCGCCGTACGGTGCTCCGCCGTACGCCCGAGCTGCTTCCCCTTGCTTCCGTGTCTCATAGCACCCTCATCCTTGCTCGGTGCCGTCGGCGCCGGCCCGGTTCGTGTCGGTGGCGTCGCCGCCGTTAACGTCGCGGACGACCCACATCAGCGTGCCGTCGTCGGACTGGTCCAGCTCCTGGCCGAAGCGCAGCCCGTGGCCGGCCAGGAAGTCGCTGATCTCCTGGAGCGACTTCTTGCCGAAGTTGTCGATCGCCAGCATCTGCTGCTCGCTGCGCTGCACCAGGTCCTTGACCGTGTGGATGTTCTCCTTCTGCAGCGAGTTGCGGCTGCGCACGGAGAGCTCGGTAAGGTCTTCGATGGGGCGGTTGAGGAGCTCCTGGAGCTTCCCGGGGACCGGCGAGCGCCCGGCGGGAACCGCCGCGCCCATCCCCGACCCCTCGCCCCAGGTGCGGTCCATCCGCCACTCCGGAGTGCCCCCGGCCAGGAAGGCCAGGTGCTCGATGGCCAGGCGGGCCGCGTACTGCACGGCGCTCCGCACGTCGATCGCCCCGTTGGTCTCCACCTCCAGAACCAGGCGGTCGAAGTCGGTGCGCTGGCCCACGCGCGTCTCCTCGACCACGAAGTTGGCGCGCGTCACCGGGTTGTACACCGCGTCCACCCGCACCAGGTCCGCCGGCATGCCGCGCGGAATGGGGTGGAGCTCGGCCAGCACGAAGCCGCGCCCCTTGTTCACGTACAGCTCGATGCGCAGGTCGCGGTCGTCCTGCAGCTCGAGGATGTGGTGGTCCAGGTTGATGACCTCCACCGACGGGTGCGGAGTGATGGCCCGCGCCGTCACCGCGCCGCCCTGCGTGGCGCGCAGCTCCAGCACCGCCTCGTCCGTGTCTTCCGCCATGCGCAGGACCAGCGCCTTCAGGTTGCGGATCACCTGGTGCACGTCTTCCACCACCCCGGCGATCGTCTGGTGCTCGTGGAGCACCCCGTCCGCCCGGAACGCCCACACCGCCGAGCCGCGCAGGCTCGACAGCAGGATGCGCCGCATGGTGTTGCCCATCGTGTGCCCGAAGCCGCGCTCCAGCGGGCGAAGCACGATCTGCCCTTCCCGCGGAAGCTCTGGCAGATTGGGCATCTGCAGGCCGCTAAGATCGAGTTCCACTCGTTTTCCCTCCCAGTATGGATAGGAAGCCGGGAAGACCCGCGCGGCACCTTGCCGCCGCGGGTCTACCTCGCGCGATTACTTGCTGTAGAGCTCGACGATGAGCTGCTCCTGCACCGCGAGCGGGATCTCCGCGCGGGTGGGGCGCGACACCATGCGCCCGGTGCGCGAGCCCTCGTCCACCGCCAGCCAGTTCACCGTGTTCGGCTTGGTCTTGGAGGCGAGCGACGCCTGCACCGGCAGGATGTCCTTGCTCTTGGGAGCGATCCGCACCTCGTCGCCCGGATGCACCTGGGCGGAGGCGATGTCCAGCTTGTGGCCGTTCACCTGCACGTGCCCGTGGGTGATGAGCTGGCGGGCTTCCTTGCGGGTGGACGCGAAGCCCATCCGGTAGAGGATGTTGTCCAGCCGGCTCTCCAGCCCCACGAGGAGGTTCTCGCCCGTGACGCCCTTGGCGTGGGCGGCCTTCTCGAACAGGTTGCGGAACGGACGCTCGGCCACGCCGTAGATGCGCTTCACCTTCTGCTTCTCGCGAAGCTGGTGCGCGTACTCGGAGGCCTTCTTGCGGCGCCCGCCGCCCGTCTGGCCGTGCTGGCCGGGGGCGTAGGGGCGGCGCTCCACCGGGCACTTCTCGGTGAAGCACTTGGTGCCCTTGAGGAACAGCTTCTGCCCTTCGCGGCGGCAAAGCCGGCACGAAGGCCCGGTGTAACGAGCCATGGTCAACCGTGTTTGGATGGTGTGCTTGCGCGGGCTTCGTCCCCCCTACGGTCGCGGAGGTTTACGCCCATGAACTGCAGGGATTAGGGATCAGGGACTAAGAACAGCCGCCAATCCCGGTGCTCCCGGCTTTTGCGTGCCGTCCCCTAGTCCCTATTCCCTAGTCCCTTCTTACACGCGGCGCTTCTTGGGCGGCCGGCAGCCGTTGTGCGGAATCGGCGTCACGTCGCGGATCGACCGGATCCCCAGCCCGCTGGCGGCGAGCGCCTGGATGGCGGACTCGCGGCCGCTGCCGGGGCCCTGCACGCGCACGTGCACGCGCTTCATTCCCAGCGACAGCGCCTCGCGGGCGGCCTGCTCGGCGGCCACGGTGGCGGCGAACGGCGTGCTCTTCTTGGAGCCCTTGAACCCCGCCTTGCCGGCGCTCCCCCACACGACGGAGTTGCCCGCCATGTCGGAGATGGTGACGAGGGTGTTATTGAACGTCGCCTTTACGTGGGCGACTCCTTCCGCTTCGACGTTGCGCTTGGCCTTGGGGCGCCCCGCCGTCTTCGGCTTTGCCATGCTTTCTCGACTCTCCAGTGTTTCGCGGCCTACCGCGATTCCGGTACTTCGCCGCCGGGCACCCGCCCGGCGGCGTGATCATCGGAGGGCGCATGCGCGCCCCCCGATCAGAGCCCGTCTTACTTCTTGCCGGGCTTCTTCTTCCCCGCGATGGCGCGGCGGGGCCCCTTCTTGGTGCGCGCGTTGGTGTGCGTGCGCTGGCCGCGGACGGGCAGACCGCGGCGGTGGCGCAGGCCGCGGTACGAGCCGATGTCCATCAGGCGCTTGATGTTGCGCGAGATCTCGGAGCGCAGCGCGCCTTCCACCCGGTACGTCGCGTCGATGACGCGGCGGATCCGGTTGACGTCGTCCTCGCTGAGGGCGTGGACGCGCGTGTCCGGGTTGACCCCCGCCTCGCCGAGAATCCTCTTCGACAAGGTGCGGCCGATCCCGAAAATGTACGTGAGGCCGATCTCAGCCCGCTTCTCGCGGGGAAGATCGACGCCGGCAATACGGGCCACTCTGCCTCCTGAGCCGTGTGCTGGTTAACCCTGCCGCTGCTTGTGGCGCGGGTTCTTCTTGCAGATGACGCGGACAACCCCACGCCGGCGGATCACTTTGCAGTGCTCGCAGATGGGCTTGACGCTCGCGCGGACCTTCATCGTCGCCTCTCTGGTACGGTTTGAACTGTAGCCTGGTAAAATAGGCGAACTTCGCTTATTTGGCAACCCGGGGGAACTGCGGGGGAATGGGGAATGGGTTTTGGGGAATCGCGATTCCGGCTGCATCCTGGAAGGAGGCCGGATTCCCCATTCCCCATTCCCCATTCCCCATTCCCCATTCCCCATTCCCCACTCCCCATTCCCCATTCCCCATTCCCCACTTCCCCTACGCCGTCAGTATCCTGGGCCCCTCCGCCGTCACCGCCACCGTGTGCTCCCAGTGGGCGGACACCTTGCGGTCGGCGGTCACCACGGTCCAGCGGTCGGGGAGGGTGCGGACGCCGGCGGTGCCCAGGTTGAACATGGGCTCGATGGCGATCACCAGCCCCTCCACCAGCTTCATCCCCTTGCCGCGCTTCCCGAAGTTGGGAACCTGCGGCTCCTCGTGCGGGCTGCGGCCCAGGCCGTGCCCCACCAGCTCGCGGACCACGCCGTACCCCTGGCGGTCCGCCACCTCCTGGATGGCGGCCCCCACGTCTCCCAGCCGGTTCCCCGGGCGGGCTTCGGCGATCCCC
This sequence comes from Longimicrobium sp., assembly GCA_036389135.1. Classification (NCBI taxonomy): domain Bacteria; kingdom Pseudomonadati; phylum Gemmatimonadota; class Longimicrobiia; order Longimicrobiales; family Longimicrobiaceae; genus Longimicrobium; species Longimicrobium sp. The sequence goes on along the minus strand of DASVQP010000098.1, from coordinate 12,777 downwards.
TTGTAGAGGGCGTCGCGGGTGAGCTCCACCAGCTGCTTCGCCTCCGGCGCGGGCTCGCCCACCGGCAGCGTGACCGCGGCGTCGGCGTAGAAGCCGTCCAGCTTGACGCCGCAGTCCACCGACACCAGGTCGCCCTCCACCAGCTTGCGGCGCACCGAGGGGATGCCGTGCACCACCTCGTGGTTCACCGAGATGCACAGCGTCGCGGGGAAGCCGTACAGCCCCTTGAACGCCGGCTCGGCCCCCGCGTGGCCGCGGATGAACCCCTCCGCCCAGCGGTCCAGGTCGGCCGTGGTCACCCCCGGCTCCAGCCGCGAGGGGAGCTCCCGGTACAGCGCCGCCAGCACCGCCCCGCCGCGGGCGATCGCGTCGATCTCGGACGCCGTCTTGAGGTGGATCACTGCCCCAGCAGCTCCATGATCTCGCCCTGCACCTGCTCGATCTGCCGGGTGCCGTCCACGTGGTGCACGGGCACGCCCGCGCTCTCGTAAAAGGCCACCAGCGGCGCCGTCGTCTGGCGGTAGATGGCCAGGCGGTTGCGCACCGTCTCCTCCCGGTCGTCCGGCCGCTGCACCAGCCGCTCCGCGATCTCGGCCGGGGGCGGGGCGTGCTCCAGGTGGTAGACCGCGCCCGTCTCCGGGTCGGTGCGGCGCCCGCTCATGCGGCGGACGATCACCTCCTCGGGGACGTCGATGTAGACCACCGCGTCGATGCGGCGCCCGATCTCGTCCAGCAGCCCGGCCAGCGATTCGCCCTGCGCCACGTTGCGCGGGTAGCCGTCGAAGATGGCCCCCGTCCGCGCCTCGGGCTTGGTGAGCGCCTCGCGCACCAGCCCCAGCACCACGGTGTCCGGCACCAGCTCGCCGGCGTCCATGTACCGCTTGGCCTCCTGCCCCAGGGTGGTGCCCTGGCGGAGCGCGTCGCGCAGCATGTCGCCGGTGGCGATCTTGGGCACGCCCATCCGCTCGGCGAGGAGCGCGCCCTGGGTACCCTTGCCGGCACCGGGGGCGCCGAGGAGAATCAGATCCATTGTGTGCCGAAACTTGGGTTCGGAAGTGCCAAGTGCCTAGTGCCAAGTGCCTAGTAACTGCTCGGAGTCACTAGGCACTCGGCACTGGGCACTCGGCACTGCAGTTCAGATAAACCGCTGCTGCCGTCCGCGGAACTTGACGCGCCCCTTCTTCATGAAGCCGTCGTAGCGGCGGAGCAGGAGGTGCTGCTGCATCTGCTGCACCGTGTCCAGCGCCACGCCCACCACGATCAGGAGGCCCGTACCGCCGAGTACGCGGTTCAGCCCCGACACGCCCAGCGACTCCAGGATGACCGACGGGATGATGGCGATGGCCGCCAGGAAGAGCGACCCCGGCAGCGAGATGCGCGTCATCACCTTGTCGATGTACTTGGCCGTGTTGGCGCCCGGCTTGATCCCCGGCACGAAGGCGCCCTGCTTCTTCAGGTTCTCCGCGATGTCCACCGGGTTGTAGATGATCGCGGTGTAGAAGTACGTGAAGAAGATGATCAGCAGGCCGAACGCCAGGTGGTACGGCCACGAGTTGACGGCGAAGACGTCCGACACCGCCCGCGTGGCCCCCACGTTCGGCCAGAACTGCGCCATCGTGGCCGGCACGATCATGATCGATTGGGCGAAGATGATCGGCATCACGCCGGCCATGTTCAGCCGCAGCGGGATGAACGACTTCTGCCCCTGCCGAATGCGGCCGCGCCCCATCACCTTCTGCGGGATCTGCACCGGGATCTTGCGCTGCGCCATGGTGAGCGCCACCGTCGCCGCGATGGTCGCCAGCATCAGCGCCACCACCACGATGATCGCCACCGGGCGCACCTGGCCCAGCCCCACCAGCCGTCCGGTCTCGTACAGCGCCGACGGGATCCCCTCGACGATCGAGAAGAAGATCATCAGGCTCATCCCGTTGCCGATCCCGCGCTCGGTGATCTGCTCGCCCAGCCACATGATGAACACGGCGCCCGTGACGAGCGTCAGGATCATCGACAGGCGGAAGCCCCACCCCGGGTACACCACGCCGCCCGGCACCGACTCCACGAACACGGCGTAGCCGTATGCCTGGAACGTCGCCAGCACCACGGTGGCGTAGCGGGTGTACTGCGTCAGCTTCTTGCGCCCCTCCTCACCCTCCTTCTGCATCTTCTCCACGGAGGGCACTACGGTGGCCAGCAGCTGGAACATGATGCTGGCCGAGATATACGGCATGATGCCGAGGGCGAACACCGTGGCGCGCGAGAGCCCGCCCCCGACGAACATGTCGTAGATCCCGAACGCGGTCCCCTGGAGCTGCCCGACGTACGCCGCCAGGGCGTTGACGTCGATCCCCGGAGCCGTGACGTGCGCGCCCGTGCGGTACACCGCAAGGCAGAGGAGCGTGAAGAGGATCTTCTCCTTCAGCTCCGGAATCCGGAAAAGGTTCGCGACGGGATTCGACATGGTCAGGCGATCTCCTGCACGGTGCCGCCGAGCCCTTCGATCTTCTGGCGGGCGCTCTGGCTGAAGCGGTGCGCCGAGATGTTGAGCTTGCGGGTGAGGTCACCCGTGCCCAGCACCTTCACCGGGCGCCGCGGGTGGCCCACCAGCCCGGCCGCGTGCAGCGACTCGGGCGTCACGTCGGAGCCCTCTTCCAGCTTCTCCAGCTGGTACAGGTTCACCACCTGGTACTCCACCCGGTTGAGCGGGGTGAAGCCGCGCTTGGGAAGCCGGCGGTGGAGCGGCATCTGGCCGCCCTCGAAGCCCGGCTTGCCGCCGCCGGGGCCCGAGTGGCCGGCGCGGGCCATCGAGCCCTTGTGCCCCTTGCCGGCCGTCTTGCCCTGGCCGCTGCCGGGGCCGCGCCCCAGGCGCTTGGTGTCGCGGTGCGAGCCTTCCGGCGCCCGCAGGTTGCTGAGGTCAGCCATTGGTCACCTGCCCTTCGGCGGCCTCGCTCACCTCTACGAGGTGGCGGACCTGGAAGATCATGCCGCGGATCGCGGAGTTGTCGTCCTTGACGACGCTGCGCTGGTGCTTGAGACCCAGCGCCTGCAGCGTCGCGCGGTGCTTGCTCGGCGCGCCTACGCCGCTTTTCACCTGCTTGATGAGGATCTTAGCCACGGGCGCCTCCCAGCGACTCCACCGTCACGCCGCGCTCCAGCGCGATCTGCTCGCGCGTGGTGAGGTGCGTGAGGGCGTCCATGGTGGCGTGCACCATGTTGAAGGGGTTGTTGCTCCCCAGCGACTTGGTGAGGATGTCGTGCACCCCCACGCACTCCAGCACCGCGCGCACCGCGCCGCCGGCGATCACGCCGGTGCCCGGGGCCGCGGGGCGAAGGAGGACGCGCCCGGCGCCGTGCTCGCCGATGATGTCGTGCGGCAGGGTGCCGGCCTGCACCGGCACGCGCACCATGGCGCGGCGGGCCGAGTCGATCGCCTTGCGCACCGCCTCCGAAACCTCGTTCGCCTTGCCGGTGCCGATCCCCACCTTGCCCGCCTGGTCGCCCACGGCCACCAGCGCGGTGAAGGAGAAGCGCCGGCCGCCCTTCACCACCTTGGCGACGCGGTTGATGTGGATCACGTTCTCCTTGAACTCGCTCTCGCGGGCCTGGTCGCGCCCGCCACGGCCGCCGTCGCGGCCGCCGCGGCGGTCGCCGCCCTGGCCGCGCGCGCCGCGGTCGTCGCCGCCCTGCCCGCCACGCGCGCCGCCGCCGAAGCCGCCGCCCGGAGCGCCGCCGCCGCGGCCACGGCCGCCGCCGGCACCGCCGCCGAAGCCGCCGCCCGGAGCGCCGCCGCCACGCCCGCGTCCGCCGCCACCGCCGCCGCCACCCGGGGGGCCGCCGGTCCTGTTCTGCTGCTCAGCCATTGAGATCTCCCTCAGAACTCGAGGCCGCCCTCGCGGGCGCCCTCGGCAAAGGCCTTGACGCGGCCGTGGTACAGGTAGCCGCCGCGATCGAAGACCACCTGGGTGATCCCCATCTCCTTGGCGCGCTCGGCGAGCGCGCGGCCCGCGGCCCGGCTCTGCTCGGTCTTGGTCTGCTCGGCGCGCTGGGCGCGGAGGTCGGAGTTCAGCGTGGAAAGGCCCACCAGGGTCCTCCCCGCCACGTCGTCCACCACCTGCCCCTCGACGTTGTTGAGCGACCGGTACACCACCAGCCGCGGCCGCTGCTGCGTGCCGTTGACCTTGGCGCGTACGCGGCGGTGACGCCGCTCGCGGCGGTCCCGGCGCGACTTGATGCGCAGTCTCTTCGCCATCGTTCCGTTCCTGTTGGTTGACTATGCGATGATTCGCCTAACGTGGGACGGGGGCGGCTTACTTGCCGCCCGCCTTCCCGGCCTTACGGCGGATCACCTCGCCCTGGTACTTCACGCCCTTCCCCTTGTACGGCTCGGGAGGGCGAAGGGAGCGGATCTCGGCCGCCACCTGGCCGACGACTTCCTTGTTGCTCCCGGAGATCTCGACGGTGGTGGGGTTCACGGCGCGCAGGGTGATCCCCTCCGGCGCCTTGTAGTCGATCGGGTGCGAAAAGCCCAGCGCGAGCGTCAGCCCGAAGGGCTTGGTCTCCGCGCGGTAGCCCACGCCCACGATCTCCAGCGTCTTGGTGAAGCCGGTGGTGACGCCCTCCACCATGTTGGCCACCAGCGTGCGGCTGAGGCCGTGCAGGGCGCGGTGGGTGGGCGCGTCCGAGGGGCGCTCCACCAGGATGTTCTCCTCCTCGCGGCGCACGATCACCTCGCGGTGCAGCGTGCGGGCGAGCTCGCCCTTGGGGCCCTTCACGCGCACGTGCTGGCCGTCGATCGTAACGTCCACCCCGCTGGGGATGGCGATCGGCCTTCTTCCGATTCGCGACATCTTGGCTCCTCTCGCGGTTAGTAGACGATGGCGAGGAGCTCGCCGCCGATCTTGGCGGCGCGGGCCTCGCGGTCGGTCATCACCCCGCGCGAGGTGGAGAGCACGGCCATCCCCAGCCCGTTGCGCACCCGCGGGATCTCTTCCGCGCCCACGTAGCGGCGCAGCCCCGGCTTGGAGACGCGCTTGAGCTCCCGGATGATCGGCTGCTCCTGGTAGTACTTCAGGTAAAGCCGAAGCACACCATGCTTGCCGTCGTCCAGCAGCTTGTAGTCGTGGATGTACGCGTTGTCCTTGAGGAGCCGCGCGATCTCCGTCTTCAGCTTCGACACCGGCATGTCCACGCGGCGCTGGCGCGCCATACCCGCATTGCGGATACGAGTGAGCATGTCGGCGATGGGGTCGGTCATCATCGCCCGATTCTCCTATAGTATCCGGCGCAGTGCTGGCCGGACTCGTAGGAAGTTATGAAGGGGCAGTGCCTAGTCCCTAGTGCCCAGTGCCTAGTAGTTACTTGGCACTTGGCACTGAGCACTTGGCACTGCGGGTTACCAGCTCGCCTTGCGCACCCCGGGGATCTCCCCGGCCAGCGCCATCTGCCGGAAGCAGATGCGGCAGAGCCCGAACTTCCGCAGCACCGCGCGCGGGCGCCCGCACCGGTTGCACCGGTTGCGGTGGCGCACCGCGAACTTCTGCTTGCCGTTGTTCCGTTCGATCAGGGCCTTGCGTGCCATGGACCGTGCCTAGAGTTATATCGATTGCGCCGGGGCGTCGGTGCCCGGACAACAGTGCCCAGTGCCGAGTTCCCAGTGCCCAGTGGCCCGCGCGGCGTGCCGAGTCCGCAAATCTAACGGAATCATGCACTTGGCACTAGGCACTGAGCACTAGGCACTTGGCACTGCAGTTCCCTACCCCGCGTTGACCTGAACGGGAGTCTCGCCCCGGAACGGCACGCCCAGCTCGCGCAGCAGCGCCAGCGCCAGGTCGTCGCGGTTGGTGGACGTCACGATGGTGATGTCCATCCCGTGGATCTTGTCCACCTTGTCGTAGTTGATCTCCGGAAAGATCAGCTGCTCCTTCACGCCCAGCGTGTAGTTGCCGCGCCCGTCGAAGGAGCGGGTAGACACGCCGCGGAAGTCGCGGATGCGCGGCATCGCCACGTTCACCAGGCGGTCCAGGAACTCCCACATCCGCTCGCGGCGCAGCGTGACCGCCGCGCCGATGGGCGAGCCCTCGCGCAGGGCGAAGTTGGAGATCGCCTTCTTGGCCTTGGTCACCACCGCCTTCTGGCCGGTGATCTGGCCCAGCTCGGCCACCACCGCGTCCAGCAGCTTCGGGTTCTTGGGCGCCTCGCCCAGCCCCACGTTGATGACGATCTTCTCGAGCGTCGGAAGCTGCATCACGTTGGTGAGCCCCAGGTCCTGGCGGAGCTTGGGGCGCGCCGTCTCTTCGTAGTAGCGCTGGAGGCGCGGCTTCTGGCGCGCGGCGGCGCCGTTTTCGGTCGTCGACATTTCAGTTCGCTCCGTATCCCCACGCGGCCCGCAGGGGGCCCGGGGGGGCGGTCACGCGCGGGGACCGGCGCGCCATGTGCGCGCGGCCCCCGGGCAAAGTCATTTCAAATTACCAGAAAGCTATGCATCCCGCTGGAAGTGCTGAGTGCTAAGTCCTGAGTGCTGAACTGCGGTTACCTGGCACTTGGCACTTAGGACTCAGGACTTCGCCGTCCGTCAGTCCAGCACCCGCGGGATGGCGCTCCCCGAGCGCACCGAGATGCGCTGGCGCTTCCCGTCTTCGCCCACCCCGGCGCGCACCCGCGTGGGCTCGCCCGTGGTGGGGTCCAGCAGCATCACGTTGGACACGTGCACCGGCGCCTCGAACTGCACGATCCCGCCTTCCGGCGACACCTGCGAGGGCTTCATGTGCCGCTTGCGCATGTTCACGCCCTGGATGACCACGCGGTTCTTCTCGGGCTCCACGCGCAGCACCACGCCTTCCTGCCCCTTGTGGTTCCCCGAGATCACCTTGACGCGGTCGCCGCGGCGGATCTTCATCTTGGCCATCAGATCACCTCCGGAGCCAGCGAGACGATCTTCATGTAACGCTTGTCGCGCAGCTCGCGGGCGACCGGCCCGAAGATGCGGGTGGCGCGGGGCTCGCCCGCGTCGTTGATGATGACGGCCGCGTTCTCGTCGAAGCGGATGTACGAGCCGTCCTTGCGCCGCACGTTGCTGGTGGTGCGCACGATGACCGCCGTGGCCACGTCGCCCTTCTTCACCGTGCCGTCCGGGAGCGCGTCCTTGACGGCCACGATCACGCGGTCGCCGATGGAGGCGTAGCGGCGCTTGCTTCCACCCAGCACGCGGATCACCAGGGCGCGCTTGGCGCCCGAGTTGTCGGCGATGCGGATGATCGATTCCTGCTGCAGCATGGGTTCGTTTCCTGTGATCCGTGGGCCATCCCGCCGGCATCGATGGCCGGCGGGGAAGAGCCGCCGAGGTTAGCGGGCCCGCTCGATCAGCTCCGACACACGCCAGCGCTTCAGCTTGCTGAGCGGGCGCGTCTCGGTGATCCGGACCGTGTCGCCGACGTGGTACTCGTTCCCCTCGTCGTGCGCGTGGTACTTCTTGGTGCGCGTCACCTGCTTGCCGTACAGCGGGTGGGCGAAGCGGCGCTCCACCTTCACCACCACGGTCTTGTCGCTCTTGTCGGAGACGACGACGCCCACGCGCGTCTTGCGCCGGCCGCGCTCTTCCTGCCCCTGCGCGGCGGCGTTCTGGTTCTCGGCGTTCATCAGCTGGCCTTCGCGGTCTGCAGTTCACGCTCGCGCTGCACGGTCTTGAGCTGCGCGATGTCGTTGCGGATGGTGCGGAGCACCATCGGGTTCTCCAGCTGCTGCGTGGCGGCGCGGAAGCGCAGGCGGAACCGCTCCTCCTGCAGCTGCGTGATGCGCTCGGCGATCTCCTGGTCCGTCAGCTCGCGGATATCGGACGTCTTCACGCGGCACCTCCCTCGGCAGTCGCGGCGGCCGCCGGGGCTTCCTGGCCGGAACGCTCGCGGACGATGAACTTGCTCTTCACCGGCAGCTTGGCCGCGGCCAGCTGCATGGCGCGCTTGGCCACCTCGGGCGCAACCCCTTCCAGCTCGAACATGATGCGGCCCGGCTTCACCACGGCCACCCATGCCTCGGGGTTCCCCTTCCCCTTGCCCATGCGGACTTCGAGGGGCTTCTTGGTGATGGACTTGTCCGGGAAGATCCGGATCCACACCTTGCCGCCGCGCTTGATGTGGCGCGTCATGGCGATACGGGCGGCCTCGATGGTCCGGTTGGTGATCCAACCCGGCTCCAGGGCCTGCAGCCCGTACTCGCCGAACGCCACGTAGTTGCCGCGCGTGGCCTTGCCACGCATGCGGCCCTTCATCTGCTTTCTGAACTTAACTCTCTTGGGAGCAAGCATCGTTCAATCCCCTTCGGCTCAGGCGTCCGTGGAATAGGTGCGCCCGGTGCGGCGGCTCTCCACCACCTCGCCCTTGAACACCCACACCTTCACCCCGATGGTGCCGTAGGTGGTGCGGGCGGTCGACTGTGCGTAGTCGATGTCGGCGCGCAGCGTCTGGAGCGGAATGCGCCCCTCCTTGTACATCTCGGTACGGGCGATCTCGGCGCCGTTGAGGCGGCCGGCCACCTGCACCTTGATCCCCTCGGCGCCGGAGCGCATGGCGTTCTGCACCGCGCGCTTCATGGCGCGGCGGAACGACACGCGCTGCACGATCTGGTGGGCGATCGAGTCGGCGATGAGCTGCGCGTCCACCTCGGGGCGCTTCACCTCCTCCACGTTGATCGCCACTTCGCTGCCGCCCGAAAGGCGGCCCAGCTCGTCGCGCAGCTTGTCGACCTCGGAGCCGCCCTTGCCGATCACCACGCCCGGACGGGCGGTGTGAACGGTGACGACGACCTTCCCCGGCTTGCGCTCGATCTCGATCTCGCTGATCGAGGCGTGCCCAAGGCGCTGGTTCAGGTACTTCCGGATCGTCTCGTCTTCCACGAGCAGCGCGGGGAAGTTGCGCTCGGCGTACCAGCGGGACTTCCACGGGGCAACGATGCCCAGGCGGAATCCCCTCGGATGCGTCTTCTGTCCCACGGCTACTCCTTGCGGTCGACGATGATGGTGACGTGGCTGGTCCGCTTGATGATCGGCGTCGCCCGGCCCATGGCACGGGGCGAGAACCGCTTCAGCCGCGGACCCTCGTTTACGTACGCCTCGCGAACCACCAGCTCGTCGGCGTCCAGGTAGCTCTGTGCCTGGTCGGCCTTCTGCACCGCGTTGGCCACGGCGGAGCGGAGGGTCTTCTCGATGGGGCGCGTGGCGCCCTTCTTCGAGAACTTGAGGATGGCGTACGCTTCGTTCACGCCGCGGCCGCGGATCAGGTCCAGGACCAGCCGCATCTTGCGCGGCGACATCCCGACGCCGCGGGCGATGGCACGAGCCTGCATCGTGTCAGTCTCCTTTCGCATCGGTTAACGCGCCTTCGCGCGCTTGTCGACCAGCTTGCCGCCGTGGCCGCGGAAAGTGCGCGTGGGCGCGAACTCGCCGAGCTTGTGCCCGACCATCTGCTCGGTCAGGTACACGGGGATGAACTTGTTCCCGTTGTGCACGGCCAGGGTGTGGCCGACGAACTCGGGAGTGATGGTGCTGGCACGGGACCACGTCTTGACCACCCGCCGCTCGTTCCGCTCGTTCATCTGGCGGATCTTGGCTAGCAGGGAGTCCTGGACGAACGGCCCCTTCTTGAGGCTTCTCGGCATTCGGTCTCTCGCTCTTCGTCTCTCCCGGGGTCGGATTCGCCCGGGGTTGGAGTCCACTTCGCTCCGCACTGGAGCCAGTGGTGGACGCGAACGGAAAGTGCTGAGTCCTAAGTGCCAAGTCCTGAGTGCTGCACTTCAGGACTTGGCACTTGGCACTCGGCACTGCGGTTACTTGGTCGCCCGGCCGCGCTTGCGGCCGCGGACGATCAGCTTGCTGCTGGCCTTCTTGACCTTCCGGGTCTTCACCCCTTCCTTCTTGCCCCACGGGGTCACGGGCGGGCGCCCGCCGGAGGTCTTCCCTTCACCGCCGCCCATCGGGTGGTCCACCGGGTTCATGGCCACGCCGCGCACGTGCGGGCGCTTGCCCCGCCAGCGGTTGGCGCCGGCCTTGCCGATCGACTGCTTCTCGTGGTCCACGTTCCCCACCTGCCCGATGGTCGCCATGCACTCCTTGCGGACCATGCGCATCTCCGTGGAGGGCATGCGGAGGGTGACGTAGTCGCCCTCCTTGGCCGCGATCTGCACCCCGGCGCCCGCGGAGCGGGCCATCTGGCCGCCCTTGCCGGCACGGAGCTCCACGTTGTGCACCATGGTGCCCAGCGGGATCTCGGAGAGCGGCAGCGCGTTCCCGGTGCGGATGTCGCTGCCGGAGCCGCTCACCACCGTGTCGCCCACCTTGAGGCCGCGCGCGGCCAGGATGTAGCGCCGCTCGCCGTCCTGAAACTCGATCAGGGCGATGTTGGCGGTACGGTTGGGGTCGTACTCGATGCGCTTGACGGTGGCCGGAGCCCCCGGCTTGTTGCGCTTGAAGTCGATCACCCGGTACACCTTCTTGTGGCCGCCGCCCTTGAAGCGGCTGGTCACGCGCCCGTGGTGGTTGCGGCCACCCGTGCTGTGGATCTTCTCGGTCAGCTTCTTCTCCGGGCGGCCCGTGTGGGTCACCTCGTTGAAGTCGCTGATGGAGCGGAACCGCGTGCCGGCGGTCACCGGCTTGAACTGCTTGGTCGGCATCGCCTTACACTCCTTCGAAGAGCTCGATGCTGTCGCCGGCCTGAAGCGTGACGACCGCCTTCTTCCAGTTGACCTTCTTGCCGATGAACCGCCCCATGCGCTTCTGCTTGCCGGCGTAGTTCATGGTGCGGACGTTCGCGACCTTGACGTTGAACAGCGTCTCCACCGCCTTGGCGATCTCGATCTTGTTCGCCGCCTTGTCCACGACAAAGGAATACGCGCCCAGCCGGTCCAGGAGGTCGTGCGACTTCTCCGTGATGATCGGGCGGACGATGACTTCGTTGATGTTACGCATGGGCCACCTCTTCGGTGCTGCTGCGGACCGCGTCCAGCGCGGACGCCTCGATCACCAGCTGGCGCGCGCGCAGCACGTCGTAGGCCGAGGCCTGCGCAAAGGGCATCACTTCCACGTTCGGGATGTTGCGGACCGAGCGGTACACCGTCTCCTGGCTCCCGTTGGTCAGCACCAGCACGCGCTTGGCGCCGGCCACTCCCATCTTCCCCAGCAGCTCCGCGACCCGCTTGGTCTTCGGGGCCTCCATCGCCAGGCTGGCGATGACGGTGATCTCCTCGTTGATCGCCCGCTGGTTGAACGCGGAGCGGCGCGCGAGGGCCTTCACCTTCTTGGGGATGTCCTGGCGGTACGAGCGCGGGTGTGGCCCGAACACCACACCGCCGCCCCGCCAGTGCGGAGCACGGATGGAGCCCTGGCGCGCGCGGCCGGTGCCCTTCTGGCGCCACGGCTTGCGCTTGCCCCCGCTCACGTGCGCGCGGGTCTTGGTTGCGGCGTTGCCCTGGCGCTGGTTGGCCAGGAACGCCTTGATCGTCTGGTGCAGCGCGGCCTGGTGCACGATGCCGTCGAACAGCTCCACAGGAAGCTGTACCGACTCGCCCGGCTCGCCGGCGGCGTTGAAAAAGCGTGCGGAAAGCATGATCTCGGGCCCCCTACTGCTTCTGGATGAAAACGACGCCGTTCACGGGGCCCGGCACCGCGCCGCGCACGTAAAGCAGGTTGCGCTCTGCGTCGATCTTGGCCACCAGGAGGTTGCGAACCGTCTGCTGCGCGTCGCCCATGTGGCCGGGCATGCGCTTCCCCTTGATGACGCGCGACGGGTTGGTGCCCGCGCCGATGGAGCCGGGGGCGCGGTGCACGCGCGTGGCGCCGTGCGAGGCGCGCCCGCCGCCGAAGCCGTGGCGCTTGACCACGCCCTGGAAGCCGCGGCCCTTGGTCACGCCGGTCACCTTGACGCGGCCGCCGCGCTCGAACCCTTCCACCGTCACGGTGCCGCCCACTTCGGGAGCGTTCTCCTCGAAGCGGAACTCCTTGAGCACCGCCGGGGCGGCCTCGAGGCCGGCCTTGGTGGCGTGCCCCTTCTCCGCGTTGTTCACGCGCACGTCCTTCTGCGCGCCGAAGCCGAGCTGAACCGCGCTGTAGCCGTCGCGCTCGGCGGTCCGCACCTGCACCACGGGGCAGGGGCCGGCCTGGATGACGGTCACGGGTACCACGGTGCCCGCTTCGTCGAAGATCTGGGTCATCCCCAGCTTGCGTCCGATGATTCCTGACATTTCTCCGCCTCCCTCAGTCGACCTTGATCTCGACGTCCACACCGGCCGGAAGATCCAGCTTGGTGAGGGCGTCGACGGTCTGCGGGCGCGAGTCGAGGATGTCGATGACGCGCTTGTGGGTCTTCAGCTCGAACTGCTCGCGGCTCTTCTTGTCCACGTGCGGCGACCGGAGCACGGTCCACCGCTGGATGCGCGTGGGGAGGGGGATGGGGCCGCTGATGGTGGCGCCCGTCTTCTCCGCCGTGCGTACGATGTCGGCCGTGGTCTGGTCGATCACCGCGTGATCGAAGCCCTTCAGCCGGATACGGATCTTCCCTGCCATGTATCCCTCGTGCGTCGGTTGACGTTTTGGCTGGAACGACTGCCGGGGCGCGAGGGGACGATTCCCCCCGCGCCTCCGCCAACCGATGCTACTCTACGATCTCGGTGACGACGCCGGCGCCCACGGTGCGGCCGCCCTCGCGGATGGCGAAGCGCAGCTCCTTCTCCATGGCGATCGGCGTGATCAGCTCCACCACCATCTGCACGTTGTCGCCCGGCATCACCATCTCC
>DASVQP010000097.1 GCA_036389135.1 Longimicrobium sp. | reverse complement strand
CCATCTGCGAGCAGGTGTTCCAGCTCTGGTGGGATCTCCAGGACGGGAAACTGGACCGGGCCCAGCTCGCGAAGCAGATCGAGCCGGTGCGGGCGCGCCTCGATCACCTGCTCCAGGAAGGTGCGGCCTCGTCGGACAGGCGGGTGGCCGGCTTCTGTCGCAACGTGCTGAAGCTGTGGCCCTCGCTCTGGACCTTCGTGCAGGAGCCCGTGGAGCCGACCAACAACGCCGCCGAGCGGGCGCTGCGTCCCGCAGTGCTGTGGCGAAAGGGGTGTTTCGGCAGCCAGAGCGAGAACGGACTTCGCTACGTGGAGCGCATGCTCACCCTCACCGCCACCTGTCGACAGCAGCGAATGCACCCGCTGGACTACCTCGCCCAAGCCGTCTCGGCAATTCGCGCCGGCGCCGTGGTCCCTGCGCTCCTGCCTACCCACTGAACGGTTACGTCGCGGCTACAACGGCGCACAGTCCGCCTGCGCGCAATACTGTTCACTTTTCTGCGGCAATGTGTTATCTTGGAGTGAACCCTCACCCCAGGAGCCCGCATGGCCCGCACCAGGAAGCCCCGTCAGGAGGAGGATCGGCTCAGCGACCTGATGAACATCGGCGTGCTGACGACGCGGTTCCCGCTGGACCAGATCCACGAGGTGCTGAAGGAAACCGGGCGGGCGAGCGAGCGGGTGCGCGACCTGCCGGCGCACGTGATGATGTACTACGTGATCGCGCTGGGGCTCTTCCGTCCGCAGGACACGCGCGAGGTGCTGCGGCTGCTGCAGGAGGGGCTGAAGGCGATCCTGGGGGAGCGGAAGCGGGTGAAGACGGCGGCGAAGTCGGCCATCTCGCAGGCGCGCACGCGCCTGGGGGTGGAGCCGGTGAAGCGGCTGTACCAGGAGGTGGTCAAGCCCATCGCGACCGAGCAGACGCAGGGCGCGTGGTACCGCGGGTGGAAGGTGGTGGCGCTGGACGGCTTCACGCTGGAGGTGCCGGACACGGAGGCGAACCGGGCGGCGTTCGCGCGGCCGGAGTCGCCCTCGGGCGGCGAGAGCGCGTACCCGCGGGTGCGCGGGGTGGCGCTGGCCGAGGTGGGCACGCACGTGCTCTTCGCGGCCGAGGTGGACAGCTACGCCACGGGCGAGATCACGCTGGCCAGGCGGGTGCTGCCGCGGCTCGGGCCGGGGATGCTCTGCCTGGCCGACCGCTACTTCCCCGGCTACGCGCTGTGGAAGCAGGCGCTGGAAACCGGGGCCGAGCTGGTGTGGCGCATCCGGGAGAACATCCGCCTCCCGGTCCAGGAGCACCTCCCCGACGGCTCGTGTCTCGCCCACTTCTACCCGAAATGGGAGAACGGGAAGCCGCAGGGCGAGGCGATCCCGGTGCGGGTGATCGACTACCAGGTCGACGGCGGAGAGAAGATCCGCATCATCACCTCGATCCTGGACTGGAAGCGCGCCCCGGCGGCGGAGCTGGCCCAGCTCTACCACGAGCGCTGGGAGTTCGAGACCGCGCTGGACGAGTTCAAGACGCACCTGCGCGGCGCGCGCACGGTGCTGCGCAGCCAGACGCCCGAGCTGGTGAAGCAGGAGATCTACGGCCTGCTGCTGGCCCACTTCGCGCTCCGGGCGCTGATGCACGAGGCGGCGCTGCACGCCGGGCGGGACCCGGACCGGATCTCCTTCACCCACACGGTGAACGTCGTCCGCCGAACCCTGCCGCGCTTCGCGGCCCTTCCCCCCTCGGGAGTGGATGCGGCTGCACCGCGTGGTGCTGGACGAGATCCTGGAGGTCGACGTCGGCCCGCGCCGGCACCGCAAGGCCAAGCGCGGCGTCAAGCGCAAGCAGAGCCCGTACCCGGTGCGACGACGGAATGAGAAGTCCATCAGAGTCGAACCGCCTGTCATCGTGGTGCTTAGGTGAACGGTATTGCGCGAAGGCGGACTGCGCGCCGTTGTAGCCGCGACTTTAGTCGCATTTTCGCGGAGAGATTTCATCGGT
>DASVQP010000096.1 GCA_036389135.1 Longimicrobium sp. | reverse complement strand
GATCTCATCCATCGTGGATGGTCGTCCGTGGCCACATTCGACCCTCCGCATCGCGGCCTCCAGCCCGGGTTTGAAACTTCTGCGCACACACGTATGCGCAAATGACCACGCGAGTGCACCTTACGCTCCGAGGTTCCGGAGCGCGTGTATGTAGGTGGAAATTGGAGTCGTGATGGGGCTCAGCCGATGTGGTGGACGCGCCTGGGCAGCTCGATCTTCATTTCCTGCAAGAGCTTCCGCTGTTCTTCCGTAAGCTCGGTGGTCTGCAGGGCGCGGCCTCCGGGGCCGGTATATGCCACCATCTTTAGGCATCCGAGCTCCCGGCGGATCTCTCCCCAGCGCCGGTGCGTCCTGAGCTCCGCCACGCGCTCCAGCAGCAGCGCCAGCACACAGGCGAAGACGTGCGCCTCGATGCGCTCCCGGGTGCGGTGGTGCACCGGGCGGATGTCGATCCCGTGCTTGAGGCGGCGGAAGCTCTCCTCCACGCGCAGGAGCTGCTTGTATCCCAGCGCCACGTCTTCCGCGCTCAGGCTGGCGTCGTTGGTGATGACGAGCCACTTGCCATCGAGCTTCTCTTCCTGTGCCACCCTCGCCCGGTCGATCTCCAGCTTCCCGTCCGCGCCCGTCTTGAGGTACGCGCCGAAGCGCCGGCTCGAGCGCAGCACGCAGGCCGCTTTCGGATGCTCCTCGTCCTTGCGCGCATGCAGCGCCTTCAGCTCGGCCTCCAGCTCACGCAGCAGCTCGTCGCGGCGGTGCTTCTGCCGCTTCGCCTCTTCCGGGTTGCGGCAGAGGACGTAGCGCCGGCGCTTCTCCGCCACCGGCTCCTCTTCCGGCGGCGGATAGGCGACCTCCTTGATTTCCAGGTTCTCGGCGACTGCGCTGAAGCGGCCCGGCCGGGCGAGCACCGCCGCGGCCTCCTTCGACTTGCGCAGCGGCACTCCCACGATGTAGCCGCTGCCGCCCCGGGCGAGGTGGGTGAGGTTCTCCTGGCTCATCATCCCGCCATCGGCCACGTAGACCACCCGGTTCAGCCGCCATCCCGCCAGGTCGCGCTTGACCTGCTCGACGGTGCTCACGTCCGCGGTGTTCCCCGGCCAGATCCAGCTCTTGACCGGCAGCCCCTCGCGCGTGATCGCCAGCCCGACGACGATCTGCGGAGCGCCCGGCCGGTAGTCCTTGCTGTGGCCCCGCCGCCTCAGCCCCTCGCCCTCGTCCTCCTCCTCGGTCTCGAAGTAGACGCTCGTCGTGTCGTAGAAGACGAGGTCCACGTCGGCCGAGAGCAGGTCCGCCACGCGGAAGAAGATCTCCTTCTCCAGGCGCGCCTTCTCCGCGGCCAGCAGGTCGAGCGCGAGATAGAGGTGGTGGAGCCCGAGCTCCTCGGCCGCCGGCCAGTGCACGTCGCGCAGCCAGCGCTCGTGCACGCCCAGCTTGCTTTCGGGCGCCAGCGCCCGGTTGGCCACGATCAGGAAGGCGGCCTCGCAAAGCTGCGCCGCGCTCGGCCGCTCGCCGCACGCTCGACCGATCTCCTCGGCCAGCCCCAGCTCCCGCCAGAGCGCGTGCAGGGCGTGCAGCCCTCCGTAGTCCTTCGCCCACTCCAGGCGCAGCGCGGGCGCCGCCCCCCGCGGGCCGGGCCGCTCCTCTCCGGGGGCCGCCACTCGCAGCAGGCTCTCGGCCAGGCGGCGCAGCGCCTCGGTGTCCAGCGCGTCCTCACGGCCCAGGTTGTAGAGCACGCGCGTCTGCGAGCGCTGCTGCTCCGAGTCCCAGACGCTCTCGGCGAGCTGGAGGTAGCGGACGACGGCGCCGTCTTTGTTCCGGCGCGTCGTGGTGCGGATGTACATGCGCAGGACGATAGCATGTACGCCTGTTTACTGCAAGCACTTTGTGGAGCAAGCGTGTATCTAGGAATTTCGGCGTCCGAGCTCCATCCCGCCAGCAAAAACCCGCATTGATCCTGGGTTTTTCTTGCGCCAACCCGCTGCGTGTGCCTAAAAACCTTCAAACTCGGGCTGAGCGAAGCGAAGGGAACGGAGCCCTGGCTACGCGCGCCAGACCCGCCCCCTCGCCTCCACGTCGCGAAGCATCGTGCCGGCTGTCCATGGCTCGGCTCCGCGCACCCTGGCGAGCCCGCTCTTCCGCCGCGCTCGG
>DASVQP010000095.1 GCA_036389135.1 Longimicrobium sp. | reverse complement strand
TCCTGCGGCTCGAAAGGAACCGCATCGCCACCGGAATGAGCTGGGTCGAAGCAAAGGTGAGTATCACGCGCAACGCCGTGCGTACCTATCTCGCCCAGCCCAGCTTCACTTTGGGGGCAACTGCGTAAGTCCTAACAGAGAACACAGAGGGAACTGCAAGCCACAGAGAACTACCTTAGCTGTTTCTCTCTGTGTCTCTGTGTGAGATTGCTGTTACGGTACCAGGACGATCTTTCCGAACTGGCCGCCTGCTTCGAGCCGCTCGTGCGCTTCGCGGGCGTGGTCGAGCGGCATGACGGTGTCGATGATCGGGCGGAGATTGCCGGTGGCAACGGCGCGGAGCATCGCCTCGAACTCGCTGCGCGACGACATCGTGGTGCCGATGATCTCGAGATGCTTCCAGAAGAGGACGCGCACGTCGACCTCCACCACGGGGCCGGCGGTGGCGCCGTAGGTCACCAGACGGCCGCCGCGGGCCAGCGCGCGCACGCTCCCCGTCCAGGTGGCGGCGCCCACGTTCTCCACCACCACGTCCACTCCGCGCCGCGCCGTGTCGCGGAACACGCCCTTCGACCAGTCCTCGCGGTCGCGGTCGTAGACGAAGGCGGCGCCGAGCGCGCGCAGCCGACGCACATTTTCGTCGCCGCTGGTGATGGCGAAGACGCGGGCGCCGGCCAGCCGCGCGATCTGCACGGCGGCGAGGGCAGTGCCGCCGGACGCGCCGATCACCAGCACGTCGTCGCCGGGGCGCAGGCGCGCGCGGGTGAGGAGCGCCCTCCACGCCGTCTGGTACGAGATGGGGAGCGCCGCCGCTTCCTCGAACGACAGCCCCTCCGGAATCACGTACGCCCGGTCCGCCGCGATCGCCACGAACTCGGTGAAGCCGCCGTCCGTGTGCTCCCCCAGGATGCGGTACGACGCGCACATCGACTCCTCGCCGCGCGCGCACTCGCGGCACCGCCCGCACCAGAGCGACGGATTTACGACGATCCGCTCCCCCACCCGGGCCGCATCCACCCCCTCCCCCACCTCCGCGATCACCCCCGCGATGTCCGACCCGCCGACGTGCGGCATCGTGGTTTCGATGGGGATGCCGCGGCGCACCCAGAGGTCCAGGTGGTTGAGCGCCGCGGCCCTCACCTCCACCAGCACCTCGCCCGCCCCCGCCGTGGGCCGGGCCACCTGTTCGATGCGGACCACCTCGGGCCCGCCGTTCTCATGAAAGATCGCCGCGCGCATGGATGCCTGGGGACGGTGCCGTGAGTGGGTGGCCGGAAGGTAGGATGCCGGTGCGGCGTAGGAAAGTGCGGGGGTAGTGCCTTAGTTCGTGCCCCATTCTGTCATCCTGAGCGACGCGCTTCTCGTGCTCTCCTCGTGTCCCATCGTTGGCGCGGAGCGAAGGATCTACTGCGCGTGCCAAGAGGCCTGGCCATTCCCGCCGGGGCCTCTTGCCTCGCCGGCTAGATCCTTCACTCGCCGCACAAGTTCGTTGTGCGCGGCGAGCCTTGGGGTTTGCGGCTCCTTCAGGATGACAAACGTGCACTGGACCCGAACGCACTCACGCCACTAACGCACCTCGCTGACCCGGCACGCACTTTCCGCCCCCGCCACCCCCTGCTACCTTCCCCGCATGCGCTACTCCGGTGCCGAAGACCGGCTGAATCCCCAGACCCCGGAAGGGGTAACCGACGACACCCTCGGCGGATACGAGGCGGTCCACGGGCGCGCCGCGGCGTTCCAGGGGTGCGACGGGGAGCCGTACACCGCCGCCGTCGAGGTCGAGGAGTCGGGCGACGGCGGGGAGGCGTACGCGGGGTACCTGGTGTTCGTGCGCTGGGCGCAGACGGGGACCGCCGTGATGGGGCACCTGGAGACGGGCGACCTCGTGGCCGCCCCCACCGAAGCCGCGGCACGAGAAGCGCTGGAAGGGCTCTCGCTCGCCGAGGTGCGCGCGCTGCTGGACGATACCATCCGCCGCAAGCGCAGCGAAGACGAAGACGCGGGCGCCCAGCCCACCCGGACCTTTTAGCATCAGAGCCATGCTCAAGCAGAGCCTGCTGTACCTCAGCCAGAGCCCCACCGCCAAGCGAATGGTGACCGGCACCCCCATCTCCCGCGCGATGGCGCAGCGCTTCGTCGCCGGCGACACGCTGGAGGAGGCAGTGGAGGCCGCGCGCGTGCTCAACGACGCCGGCCTCACCGTGTCGCTGGACTACCTGGGCGAGGCCGTGGAGAGCCGCGAGGAGGCCGAGGCCGCCACCGACATGGTGATCCGCATCCTGGAGACGGTGAAGCGCGAGGGGCTGGACGCCAACGTCTCCGTGAAGCCCACGCAGTTCGGGCTCGACATGGACCCGGAGTTCTGCCGCCGCAACATCGAGATGGTCCTGCAGCGCGCCCGCGAGCTGGGCGACGGCGCGGGCGAGATCTTCGTGCGGCTGGACATGGAGAGCAGCGAGTACACCGAGCGCACCGTCGCGCTGGTGGAGGCGCTCTGGGCGGACGGCTTCCACAACACCGGCACCGTCCTCCAGTCGTACCTCCGCCGCACCCCGGACGACCTGGAGCGGATGATCGCCCTCAAGGCGCGCGTCCGGCTCGTAAAGGGCGCGTACAAGGAGCCGGACACGGTCGCCTTCCCGGACAAGGCGGACACCGACCGCATGTTCGTGGAGGAGATGCAGCGCCTGCTGGACGCGGGCAACTACCCCGCCATCGCCACGCACGACGAGGCGATCATCGACGCCGCCCGCCGCTACGTGTGGGAGAAGGGGATCTCCAAGGACTCCTTCGAGTTCCAGATGCTGTACGGCGTCCGCCGCGACCTGCAGGCGCGGCTGCGCGAGGAGGGGTACAACGTGCGCGTGTACGTTCCCTTTGGCGAGAGCTGGTACCCGTACCTGATGCGCCGCCTGGCAGAGCGCCCGGCCAACATGCTCTTCATGGCGGGGAGCATCGCCAGGGAGAGCGGGGTCTCCGGCTTCGCGCGCCCGCTGGCGATCGGTGGCGGCATCGTGGCGGGGGCGCTGGCCGCGCTCGCCTGGCGCCGGCGCCGCTAGGGTGGCCGCGGTCCGCTACCGGCTCTCCTTTCCCGAGCCGCACACGCACCTCCTGCACGTCGATATCGAAGTTGAGGGGGTCCGCGGACCGGCGTCGCTCGCGATGCCGTCGTGGACCCCCGGGTCGTACCTGATGCGCGAGTTCCCCCGCAACGTCCAGCGCTTCGAAGCCGCGGACGGGGCGGGGGCTCCGCTTTCATGGACGAAGACGGACAAGAACCGCTGGCTCGTGGACCCACCCGCCGACGGCACCCTGCGCGTGCGCTACCAGGTGTACGCCAACGAGCTGACCGTGCGCACCAGCCACCTGGACGCGACTCACGCCTCCATCAACGGCGCCAGCGTCTTCCTCTTTCCCGAGGATCGCGCCGGCGACGCGCTCGACCTGGAGGTGGAGGCGCCGGAGGGCTGGCGGATCACCACCGCCCTGCGCGGCGCCGATGGCCGCTTCAGCGCGGTCCACTACGACGAGCTGGTCGATTCGCCGCTGGAGATCGGCACCCACCAGCTCCTGGAATGGGAGATGGAGGGGAAGACGCACCGTTACGCGGTCTGGGGGCGCGGCAACGTGGACGGCGAGCGCCTCGTCGCGGACACCGCGCGCATCGTGCTGGCGGAGAAGGCGCTCTTTGGCGAGCTCCCCTACCGCGACTACACCTTTATCGTGCACCTGACCCCCGGCGGCTCCGGCGGCCTGGAGCACCGCGGGTCCACCGTCCTGCTGGCGGACCGCTGGTCCTTTCGCGGGCAGCCGTACGAGCGCTTCCTGGCGCTGGTCGCGCACGAGTTCTTTCATCTGTGGAACGGAAAGCGGATCCGCCCGGCGGTGCTCGGCCCCTTCGACTACACGGCTGAGAACTACACGCGCGACCTGTGGGTGGTGGAGGGGATCACGTCGTACTACACGGAGCTCCTCCTGCGCCGCGCCGGGTTGATCACGATGCACCGCTACCTGGAGCGGCTCGCGGAGGCCATCGCTCGCTTCCGGTCGCTCCCGGGGCGCTCCGTGCAGTCGCTGGCGGACGCGTCGTGGGACAGCTGGATCAAGTTCTACCGCCCGGACGCGAACACGCCCAACTCGTCGATCTCGTACTACGAAAAGGGCGCGCTCGTCGCCCTCCTCCTGGACCTGCGCATCCGCACCGGCACGGACAGCGCGCGCTCGCTGGATGACGTGATGCGGCGCCTGTGGACCGAATTCGGGGCCCGCGACACCGGCTTCCCCGAGGGCGAAGTCGAGCGCATCGCCGCCGAGGTGGCGGGCACGGAGCTGCGCCCCTTCTTCGACCTCGCCCTGCGCGGCACCGACGAGCTCCCCTTCGACGAGATCCTGTCCGCCGCCGGCCTCACCCTGCGCCCCGCGCACGAGACGGCGCCCTTTCCCGCCGCGGACCCGCGCACGGAGGTCCACACCGGCCTCCAGTTCAAGCCGGAGGGCGGCCGCAATCTCGTGTCGCACGTCCTCGCAGGCACCCCCGCCCACCGCGCCGGCCTGAACGCCGGGGACGAGCTGGTCGCGCTGGACGGCGTGCGCATCGCCCCCGAGACGCTGCCGGTCCGCCTGGCCGAGCGCCACGCGGGGGAGCGCGTGCCCGTTACCGTCTTTCGCCGCGACGAGCTGGTGACGCTGGAGCTGGAGGTGGAGCGGGCCGCCCCCACGCGCCTCCTCCTGCGCCCCGCCGAGCGCCCCACCCCCGCCCAGCAGCGCCTGCTGGACGACTGGCTGCGCGTGGACGTCCCCGCCGCCCCACACGTGGCGGTGCGCGCGAGTTGACGGCCGCGCCGCCTCAGCCGCCCGTGCGCCGGCCGAGGAGCCGCCGCGCGATCCCCCACCAGCGCTGGAGGTAGGCGCCCGGAAGCCCCCACGACTTCGCCGCGTATCGCCACCGCATGTAGGCGGGCGAGGGGATGGCCGTGCGCAGGCCCACGTACAGCCGCACGTGGAGCGGCTGGGCGGTTCCGATGACCCGGGCGCGCTCGAGCGGCTCGTCCGCGCCCGGGCGGGCAAGCGCGACGGCGAGACTGGTCGCGCGCGTCGCCGCGGTGCCGCGCTCGGCGAGGGCGCGCAGGACGTGATCGGAAACGGGCGTGCCGAAGTGCTCGCGGCTCCGGGCGAGCGCCCGGTGGAGGGCATAGCTCCAGTCGAGCACCGCGGCCTGGCCGAGCACCACGTCCCAATCCAGCGGCGTCCGTGCGACGACGAGGTGGCAGTCGAGGAAGCGCTGGAGGTACCGCTCCGCCTCGCCATGCTGAAGGATGGCGTGGGCGGCGAGGTGCAGCAGCTGCGCCTCTGGCGTGAAGTGCCGCACCCGCACGCCCCCGGCATCCGTCTCCACCACCTGCGCGCGGAACCAGTGGAGATGCTCGGAGACCCGCAGGAGCTGCGAGGGATGCAGGCCGCTGTGCATCTCGACCAGGAGCCCGCTCGGCGACCGCAGAGTGGGGAGATGATGCGCCACTCGCCCGCCGCCGCGGAACATCAGCGGCGCATCCGTCGCGGGGCGGTAGCCGAGCGCGAGCACCGCGCGCTCCGCCTCGTCGCAGCGATCGGGCGGAACGAGCAGATCCAGATCCTTCATCGGCCTGAGCGCCGGCCGCGGGTAGACCGTGTGGGCGAGGGCGTACCCCTTCAGCCAGACCCACTCGATGCCGGCCCCCGCGAGTGCCGCCTCGATGCGCGCCTGCTCGACGCGCGCCAGCAGGTACCGCGTGGCGGCGTCGCGCGCATACCCCGCGAGCGGCGCCCAGGCGGAGCCTGCGGGAGCGATCCCCGCGTCCCGGACGGCCGCGAAGAGCATGGGGCCCAGGCCGTGGGCGAGGGCGAGTGGCGCGAGCGCCGCAGCATCGGGCGCGCTCACCTCGCGCGGATCGGCGCGCCCGCACACGAGCGAGGCGAGAAGGCGCTCCGCTTGGGTGAGATCCAGCGTGGACCTCTCCTCCGTGGGGCTCAACACCGCGAGCTCGCCATGCCGGCGTCCTTGGACAGCAACTCGACCAGCTTCGGCAGATCCGCCAGGCGGTCGCCCCGGTGCACCGTGCGCACCGGCACCAGCTCCGTCACACGCGCCAGGGACTGGAAGAGGCGCGCCCGCCGCGGCGCGTCCAGCCACACCTTTCCGTACGTGTGCTCCATCAGCCACCGCAACGCCTCGCGCGGCGCCAGCGGGGTGACCGCGGGCTCGCGCGGCTCCCCCTCACGGGGCGCGAGCAGGTAGATGACGCCGAGCCGGGCCGCTCCCCCGCCGGCCGGTGCGTCCATGTAGCGCTTGGTGCTGAACGAAGCGTCGCTCCAGACGGGGGCGAGGAGGTCGAACGGCTCGTTCACGGCCGCGGCGCTCTCCGCGAGCAGACGCAGCCGCGGGAGGCCGGGGTGGACCCGCACCTCGTCCGTGCGGAGTTCGAGCGCCGCGACGTCGTCCGTGAGGAGCTCGTTGCCGGCGGCCACCAGCGCGGCGGCCGTCGTGGACTTGCCCGTGCCCGATGGCCCCAGGAGCAGCGCGCCCCGTCCGTTCACCACGATGCCGCTGGCGTGCAGACACGGGGTGCCGCGCAGGTGGAGCGCCATGGCGACGGCGGAGTAGAGAAGAAAGGTGCGGATGTCCGGGATCGAGATCCCCTCCATCCACCGCACCGTGATGCGCGACCCTCGCTCGCAGGTGAGATCCCAACGAGCCCCGCTGGCCGCGTCCATGTACCCGAGCCGCCAGGTGTCGTCGTCCAGCCGCCAGAAGCTCTCCATCCCCGCATAGATCGGATCCGGTCCCTCCCAGCTCAGCGAACGCGCAGGCGTCGCCGGGATGTCGATGTCCAGGTCGAACGGACCGTCGTCCGCGCTGGGAGCCGCGGGCAGCGGCTGGTTGCAGCGCACCGCGAGGCCGTACACCGTGTACCGGAACGGCGGGGTCATCAGGAGGGAAGGAAGGGCGCGAGGCGGGGCGGCCGGTGCGCGTGGGGAACCCGCTCCGGGGCCACCAGGCTCGCGCGCTCCCAGAGCGAGGCCAGCTCCGCGCCGTCCCCCGCCGACTCGCGCGACAGAAGCTGGATGAGGGCAAAGAGCGCAAAGAAGTCGTACGGGTGGTGCCGGAGCACTTCCCGGAAGTACTCCAGCCGGTCGCCGGGCTCCGTTGCGCGCAGACGGAGGCGCCGCAGTGGGCTCTGGATCGCCTCGAAATGCCGGCCGGCCTCCGCGGGGCGAACGCGGCGCGCGGCGTGGTAGCGCATCTCGGCGTGCAGATCCGCGTACACCTGCGAGCGCTCGCGTGCGTCCTCGGAGTCGAGCAGCTCGTCGTGCCTGCCCAGCGCTTCCAGGCTGGTCGCCGCGAGCCACGCCGCCCGTGCGAAGTCCGGCGATTCGCGCAGGAGCTCCCGGGAGAGTCGCAGCGACCCCTCGTGGTCCTGGCGCCGAGACGCGTCCAGCGCCTCCTCCAGCGCGGCGGCCAGTGCGGGCGAAGGCGCGGGGATGGGGTCGCGCGAGGGTGTGGCCGAGGGCGGCAGAAGCGACCGGTAGAAGCGCTTGCGCGATGCGCGCCCGGGCTCGGAGGTGCGATTCGTCCGCACCCAATCGTGCGCGCGCCCGGCCAGGCCCCGCATCGCGTCCCGATCGAGGTACAGCTCCTCGAGCACCGAAGCGAGCTGGCCCGGGTGCGCGAACAGGGGCGCGAAGCCGCCGTGCGGCCGGTAGATGGGTATGTCGCTGAGGAGGGGGACCGCGCCGCCCGCGGCGTACTCCACGAACTTGGCGTCGCACCGCCCGCGGCTGAACGGGGTGTCCTCGGCGGGCGCGATGCCCGCGTGCCAGCCGCGGACGAACTCCAGGTACTCGGGGTGCGGGCTGAAGGGCCTGTATTGCAGCTGCGCCGCAGGAATCTCAGGGAAGCATTCCGCGAGCAGCCGCCGGTCCCCCATGAACGCAAAGGTCGCGTCGGAGTGGCGCCGGCAGAAGTCGGTCACCACCGGCGCGAGCGCCAGGAGGTCCTCCCGGTGCGACGTGGAGCCGGACCAGCCGAAGACGAAGCCGTCCGGCTTCTCGGGGAGCTGCTCCGGCACCACGGGCAGTGAATAGTCGACGACGGCGACGTGCTCGCCGAGGCTGGCGAACGCCTCCGCCACCCCGGGAGAGTACGTCTGCACACCCTCCGACAGCGAGGCGTAGCGAAAGATCTGCTGGCGCACGAGGGGGCTGCGCAGAGCATGCGTGGGGGAGAGCCAGCCGCCGAGCGCCAGGATGTTGTCGCTGATCTCGTAGACGGTGGGCCGCCCGCGCTCGCGCCGCAGCCGGATCACCGATTCCAGCTCGGGGGTGCTCAGCATGTGGATGACGAGCACGTCGCACGCGAGCGCCGCCGCGGGAACGGCGGGGTCGTTGGCGCCGAGCGCGTCCACCCGCCACTCCCCGTCGTCCGCGAAGAGGCGCGCCGGGTATTCGACGCTCTGGTACCAGACCCCCTCGCTCTCTCCCCGCATGGCGTGGGGGTGCAGCACCAGGGCCGTGAACCGCTCCGTCACGCCTCCCGTCGCCAGTAGACGCCGGTCCAATCGATCCGGCGCAGCGGGTCCGTCACCCCGTGCTCCGCGCGGAACTCGTCCACCGCGTGGCGGCAGGCGTCGATGGCGCCGTAGTCGTCGATCACCACGAAGCCGCCGGGGGACACCCGGTGGTACAGCGAGTCCAGGATCTCGCGCGTGGACTGGTAGAGATCGGCGTCCGCGCGCAGGATCGCGATCCGCTCCACGGGCGCCTCAGGGAGCGTCTCCGAAAACCACCCCTGCAGCCAGCGCACGCCGTCGTCCAGCAGCCCGTAGGTGCGGAAATTGTCCCGCACCGCGCCGATGTCGCACGCAAGCCAGGGCTGCCGCTCCTCGCTCCAGTCGAGGTCCCAGGCGCGGTCCACCTCGTGCGTCGGCGGCGGCAGCCCCTCAAAGGAGTCGGCGAGCCAGACGCGCCTGTGTTCCTGCCCGAGCGCCACCTGCAAGCCGCGCATGAAGATGGCGGCGCCTCCCTGGCACACCCCCGCCTCCAGGAAGTCCCCCGGAACGCCGTCCGCGAACACCCTCCGCGCGCAGTACTCCAGGTTGTCCAGCCGCTCCATCCCGATCATGGTGTGCGAGAACCGGCTCGGCCGCCGGCGCCGCACCGAGCCGTCCACCTTGGACGCGACGAGCTCCTCGTACTCCGCGGGCGACCGGTAGCGGATGTCGCGCATGAGCTGCTCGCCGGCCAGCCCGCCGGACCGGCCGTGCTCCTCCAGCAGCTCGATGCGGAGCTCGTGCTCGGGGTAGATGAGGTTGACGAGCGCGCGCTTCAGCAGGTCGAGGTAGCGGCTCCGCACCCCCGCGTCGCCGGGCGCCTCGGCCACTTCCTCCACCAGGCCGCGGCGCGCCAGGTCGTCGAGAAACGCCCGCACCGCGTCGTCGCACTCGCCGGGGGCGATCTCGAACTCGGATGCGACCCGCGCGCACAGCGCGTCCAGGGCGATGGGGGCGTCGGTCAGCTCCCAGAGCCGCCGGGCGGTGCCGTTCAGCTTCATCCCCGAGCCGCTGGGGCCATGCTCCAAAACGATCCCGCCGCCCTGCACGTGGGCGACGGGACGGTGGGTGCGGAAGAGGAGAGGCGCCGGCGCGGCCTGAACCGCGATGCCGTCCGTCAAATAGACCCTGAGTACACGACGAAGTCGTAGACGCCGCCCACGCCGCCTGCCTCGGTGCGGGTGAACGGGACCTCCTCCACCACCGGGGTGTGCCACGCCAGCTTGCCGGCGGAGGGATTCTCCATCTCGGGAGTGGCCTGCGGCGTTGCGTCGTTGGAGCTGGATTGCATGGACGGTCTCCTGGGGAGGTTGTTGTACCTGCGGGGATAACGATGCTGATTTCTTGCCACTCCGGCAAGGGGCACGCCCGCCCCGCCGCTATCCCCCGCGCGCCGCGTCCTCCTCGCGGATCAGGAAGAGCCCCACGGAAAGCATGCCGAGGAGGTAGTACGCGGACCCCTCCGCTTCGGCGGTCTCCGGCCGCTGGAGGTCGCCCCAGAGCTGGCGGAGGAGCGGCATGGACAAGTAGCGCGCCACGAGCGGCGACGACTCCACCCGCGCGACCGCCTCGCCGATCCGGCCCATCTCCCCCAGCGCCAGCCGGGTCATGTCGCCCGACTGCATGCCGCGCCGGGTGTTCCACTGCACCTCCCGGGGGAGCAGCCCTTCCATGGCCCGCCGGATGAGCCAGCGGCTCTGCCCGTCGCGGATGAACTGGTCGCGCGGAATGCCGAGGCAGAACTCCAGCAGGCGCAGATCGGCCGTTGGGTCCCGCAGCTCCATCCCGTACGCGGCGCCGATCTCGTGCAGGAAGGCACCGGTCGCGCTCACGCCGGGCATGAGGGTGGCGAGCTGCTCGGCCCGCGGCGTCCGCGCGGAGAACCACCCGATGCGGTGCTCGGTGCGCCGCATGTGGCGCACGATCCCGGATCGCTCCATGAACCCCGGGTCGAGGGGCATGTGCCGCGCCCAGACCGTCCGCGGCTCCTTGAAGCGCCAGCGGAGCTGCATCCGCGCCGCATCGATCACGGGCCAGAAAAGCCGCCGCCAGGCCACGCGCGCCATCGGCACTCCCGTGGCGCGGCTCTCACCCGCCAGCAGGCGCCGCACGGTCGGCCAGGCGCCCGTGGCGGCGAGGTGGGCGAGCGCGAAGCTGCCGCCGTTCCACGACACCGTTCCGTTCCCCCGCTGCCCCACCAGCAGCGTCCCGATCCCGCGCCGCCGGGCGGCCGAGAGCATGTCGTGCACCCAATAGTGGCCCAGCGCGGCGGGCGCCGGCTCGGAATGGATGGTGAGCGTGCGCTCGAGCGCCGTCAGCGGGCTCATCTGCTCGCCGCTCACCTTCACGTGCTCGGCCAACCCCATGTACTCCGCGGCCGCGTGCGCGAGCGGCCACTCGTCCACCAGCGGCGTGGAGGCCGTCCCGCCGTCCGGTGCCGCCTCGCGTGGCGCGGAGGTGAACGCCACCAGCGGCCGCCCCTGCGCGCGCAGCTCCCGCGCCGCCAGCGCCGTCACCGAGCTGGAATCGAGCCCCGCCGTCAGCGTGGAGCCCACCGGCCGGTGCGAGCGTAGGCGGCTGCGCACGGCCTGGGCGTAGATCTCCAGGAAGCGCTCCACGTACGCGTCGTCCGAGCCCAGCCGCACCTGGGGAGCGTCGTGCGCCCGCCAGTACTCGCGCACGGAGACGCCGGACGCCGACGCCGTCAGGCAGTGCGCTGGCGGAAGGCGCCGCACGTCTTCCCACAGCGTCGCGGTTCCGTCGCCCGGCCACCCGAAGAATATCTCCGCCACGTGGAGCTCGTTCACCCGGCGCGGGACGCCCCGGAGCCGGAACAGCGCTTCGTGGCCCGACGCGAACGCAAAGAAGCGCGCCGAGGCGTGGTAGTACAGCGCCGTGTGGCCGTACTGGTCGCGTGCCACGAAGAGCCGCCGCCGCTCGCGATCCCATGCCGCGAACGCCCAATCGCCCAGCAGGCGCGACGGGCTCTCCTCCCCCCATCGCTCGTAGGCGCGGAGGATCAGCTCGCCGTCCGGCATCGCCGCCCGCTCCTCGCGCGGTACGCCGAGCGCGCCGAACAGCCCCTCGCGGTCGTCCAGCCGCGCCGCCGCCACGAGCACGACCTTTCCGTCGCGGCTCGTCAGCGGCATCCTCTCGTGAAGCGATTCCGGCGTGTTGTACAGCAGCCGCTGCCC
Source organism: Longimicrobium sp. (assembly GCA_036389135.1). NCBI lineage: Bacteria > Pseudomonadati > Gemmatimonadota > Longimicrobiia > Longimicrobiales > Longimicrobiaceae > Longimicrobium > Longimicrobium sp. The sequence goes on along the minus strand of DASVQP010000095.1, from coordinate 67,786 downwards.
CAGGCCGCATGGACCCTCGCGCCACGTACCGCCGCCGTCCGGTCCCCACCCCGCCAGCGCCGCGTCCATCGCGCGGAGCGCCTCCTCCGCCGCCGGCTCGCCATCGAGATGCGCGAATCCAAAGATCGCGCTCATCCGCGATGCCCCTCGAACCGCCTGGCTGCGCGGACCGCATCGCCCGGTGCTTGAATCGTCATCCGTCCATTGTAGACGGCGGCTCACGAGGGCGCAAATTCGCCGGCATCCTGCTCGGCTGGTCGTCCCTCGCCGTTTCTGGTACATTGCCGGGTCCGCGGCCAAGTGCCCCTGTCCCCGCTCTGTCCGTCCATGCCCACGATCACACCGACCACCCCGCTCGTTCGCGATCCCGCCCTCATCAGCGCCTCGCTCGGCGAGGAGATCGCGATGCTCCACGTCGAGTCGGGCCGCTACTTTTTCCTGAACGGCGTGGCGGCGGCCGTCTGGGAGCGCCTGGAAGCGGCGACCACCCCCGCCGACCTCTGCGCCGACCTCGTGGCGCGCTACGACGTATCGCCCGCGCAGTGCGAGACCGAGGTGCTTTCGCTGCTGGGAACGCTCCTCGACAAGGAAATGATCCACGTAGCGCGATGACCGCGCTGCGCACCCTTGGCCGGCTGGCGTGGGCCGATCGGCGGTTGCTCGCGGAGGCGGCGTTCTGCCTGGCCGCCGCCCGGGCCATGGTGCTCTCGATCCCCTTTCGCCGCCTGTCGTCGCGCCTCGGCACCCCCGGCCGGGAGACCTCCACCGCCGCTCCCCCCGAAGCGGCCCTCGACACACTCCGAAAGGTCCGCTGGGCGCTGCAGGCGACGAGCCGGCGGCTCCCCTGGCGGTGCGCGTGTCTCGAACAGGGCATCGCCGGCAAGACGATGCTGCGGCGCCGCGGCATCGCGAGCACGCTGTACCTGGGCGTGGCCCGCGAAACCAACGCGGGCGCCACCGCCCACGCCTGGCTCCGGAGCGGCCCCCTGGTGATCACCGGCGCCGCCGGCCGCGAACGCTTCACCGTCGTCGCCACCTACGCGGACGACGAGCCTGTTCCGGATGGCCCCGCGGTGCGCGCGGGTTGACGGAAACGCGGGTGTGGGTTAGCTTCGAGTCCTCGAACGCGCCGGGAATGCGTTCGAGCTTTCGGACTCGGGACGTGGCGCAGCCCGGTAGCGCACCTGAATGGGGTTCAGGGGGTCGCCGGTTCAAATCCGGCCGTCCCGACTGTGTAAGTGAAGGCCCTGCAACGGTTTCCGTTGTGGGGCCTTTCGCTTGGGACGATTGGGGGTGGGATAGGTTGGGATAGGTTTTTCTCAGGCCGCACTTTGGGCGGGGTTTCCACGCATCACGCTGCACGATCGGGGGAGTGACACGAATTCGAACGGAACCAGGCTGCGCGTAAGCGGTTCGCGCGCGAGGCTACAGAGCGGGCAGAACCGTGGCGCGAGAGTGCCGAGGCACCGATCGGTCGAGGTCTCCTTCACCGCTTCCGGCCGGTTCTGAGTGCGCCCGGTCCGAAGAGGGGTAATCGGTAACGAAGCAGACAGAGCGGGCAGCCTCGGAGGCTAGAGCGCCGAGCGACGTGTGCCACTTTTCAAGCGAAGTACCCGAACGGCACCGCACCAGCACGAGAGCAGGGCGCACAGTTATCCAGCGTTCCTTAATCGCGTCACCACGCGCAACACGGCGCCTCCAGAAGCGAAGGATACATCATGGAATTCCTAGCCTATGCTTGCGGTGCTGTCCACTTGATGCCAAGTTTCGGACACCTTTTCCGTACCCCGCGCTCTTCCGTAACCAAGCGGATGCTCCTTTCGGACCGGCCCGAAGCCGATGGACCTCGCAGGCGTGCGCGTAAGTATTGGCGACCGCCTCCGGCTCCTTCCGTGCTGGCGCGGCCGTACGAGGGTGCAACCATTTTGGACGAGGTGCCGGGCCGATTGGGGCTCTTCCTTTGGCAACGGGCCCGCGATGTAGCGTTGTGGGCTGCTGTCCCGCTCCGCACACGCGGACACCTGTTCCGCCCTCAGAGCGGCGGTACTAGTCTGACCCTGGACTGCGGAGAATTAAGCGACCCCGTGCGAATACTGAACGCGGTTGTCGCCGAACCGCAGGGGCTAACCGCGGTGGAGGTTTCTGACGCCTGCACCGCAGTTGCGGAGTGGGCATCGGCGCACGCGTACACCGAGACAGCGATTTGCTTTGCGGAGCTGTCGGCTTCGGCGGCTCCGCTAGACTCTCAACTCGCCACGATCGCCGGACGATTCGCTAGACGCGCCGCGATGTATGAACGTGCACAACGATGGTTCGAGCGGGGAATTGCGCTGGCCCGTGCGAGCGCGGATCGCACAGCGTACGCCGAGGCGCTGTTGAGCTGGGGGAACATGGCGTTCCAACGCGGCTTCCATCCCGAAGCCAGGCGCCTGTTCGTGCGCGCCTGGCGCTACGCTCGCAAGTACCACCTTCGGCGGCTGGGCGCAGCCGCTAGGCACAACTTACTGGCGCTCTGTATCGAAACCGGCGCGTACAACGACGCGCAGGAGCATGCTGCGGCCGCATTCAAACTCTACGGGCGGAAGCACCCGCGCCTCGCCTATCTCGCGCACGACACTGCGCAACTCTGGTCCTGGCAGGGTTTTCCGCACCTAGCTCTTGCGGTGTTCGACGCCGCGCTCCCCTTCGTGACGCTTCCGAAAGAGCGGCTAAAATTCATGGCGAACATCGGCCGCGCTGCGGCTGGAGCGCGAGACGCAACACGCTTCCAAGAGGCATTATCCGAGGTGATGGACCAACTCCAAAGTCCTAGTGAACACCTCGCAGAAGCTCTCGTGAACATCGCGGAGGGGGCTTGGCTGCTCGGTTTCCGAGAGCGGGCTATGGACGCAGCTACCAGAGCGCGCGACAAAGCGCGAGCGAGGCGTGAGGCCGCGACAGAGGCTCAAGCGGTCCGGATCATCGAGCGGATTCGGACCGGCGAGCCGCGGCCGGAACCGCGCGCGCCTCCCGACGACGCGCGAGCGCTCGCCCTTCGTCTTCGGCGCGCGCTCGAAGCCCAGGCCGCCCCGCACTAAGCTGCGGGGCGGCCTTTTCGTTTGGCACTGGTTGCGCGCTCGCTCAATGTCCCGAGCCGAACGTACCCCCTCCTGCCACCGCCGTCGTGGTATCCGCTGATGATTCAGAAGTCCGATGCCCCGAGCCGAAGGTGCCGGGCCCTTTCGCGGAGTCCGTTGGGGCTGGGGTGGTGGACGTACGCCGCGCTGACTGTGGAGCAGTATCCGTGTTAGTCGGCGTCCGCGTACACGCCGTGCTTGCCAGGGTAACGATCACGGCAGCGATAACGATTTGGTTGAACTTGCGCATGGATTCCTCCGTAACGGGGGTAATTGGTGGGCCGAGCGGGCCGAGGTGAAATCTGTGACCAGCGACACAAAGACGCCACACTGGTACGCACATTTCCCGCATCGCTCGTAATAGAGGGGAGCCTCAATCCCCGCGCGCATGCGCCCTTTTCGCCCACCTCCGGGCAGCCTGCGGGAGCTCGCTTGGCGCCTCAATGGTACGGCGTGGCGGGGTTGTGGTTGTGCATTGACGCTCAGCTTTACTGGCGTTTATAGGTGGTGTCGCGCTCTGGCGTACAGGGCGAATCGATATGCCACCCTGCAGCGCCGAGCACACACATGGCCGGGAGACAGGGATTGAAACCGTCGCAGGTTTGGGCGCTGCTGTACCTGTGGCGGCTCGCCGTCTACCGGGGCGGCTACGAGCTCTGTGGCGTACGCGGGTGGGCACACCTGGAGGACATAGAGGAGGCCACGCGGCAAGCGCTTTGGGATCAACTTCCTCCCTTGCATCGGCGGGGGCTGCTCGATCATGCGGACGCGAGGGCACCTGGGCGTGCTCGGCCAGTTTGGGTGTACCGCATCAGCGACAAGGGCGTGCGCGCGGTCCATGACTTCGCTTCTACCGTGTACGGACCGATCCCATCCCTGAACCCCGCAGACGCGGAGGCCGCGGTGTGGGTGCCGCCCCGTCAACGGGGCGCACTCCAGCTTCTGCGCGAGGCGCACAACGATGCGGCCACTCCGGCTCGGTTTGGCGAGAGGGGGTGGTTGACCGGGCGCGAACTGGGTGAACGCGTACAGAGGTACAACAGGGTGAGCGGTTGCCCGCCGTACCTAGCGGTGGACGGAACCGATTTACGTTGGCTACTCGGAAAGAGGCTGATCGAAAGAAAGGACGAACCGCCGCCGCCGGGGCGGCAGGCCGGACTCATCTTCTGGCGGGTGACGGAGCTTGGGCAATCCATTCCGCTGTTGGAGTGGAGGCCGATTCCCGAGGAACAGTAGTGCGCGCGTCCTTCCCCCATTTTGGAGGTTACTGATGATGAGCAGACTACCGCCCTACAGCACGCCGGGGTTCCTTCCGCCCTTGAGCGAGATGTTACCCGAAGGCCATGCCGAGGCCCGCGCTGAGATTGGCAAGATCGTGGAACTCGCGAAGCGCTACCCTGACGAGGTCCCCGCTTCCACCGACCGTCTGCTGAGCTGGCTAGAGAAGATGATTGATGCCGAGTACACGGGGGAGGACCTGTCGAGGCGGCCGCTAGACGCAGAAGGCAACCCCATCCCGAACAATCCGGAGGGAGGCTGAAAGGGGCTGTATGCCCGTCAGGCAAGCCCCCAAAGTGACACCGCCGGGAGCGGCGCCCGCAGCCCGGCCGCTTACCATACGAACGCTTGACGCCTTTCCACGCGCGTGCGTAGAGTGGATGGTGTGGGTGCGGCGTACCCGGATCGGTGTTCCCGCTACGCGCTCGAACAGGTAGTCTGCGGGTCCGCTCTACGCACTCACATAGAGGGACAGAAAAAAGGCGCGCGCGTCACTGCGGGCGTCCCCCCGCGGGGTCTGCCCCCCGCACTACCGTGTCAGATCTGGCATGGTAGCACTCCTGCCCCGTTCAAACTCGGAGGACGTGTGCCCCTTCAACCAATGCGGTCAGCGGGCGCGGTGATGCTGTTCGGAATCGTAGCGTCAGCGTGTCAGGACCTCCCCACCACCAATGACGCCGCGCCGCCTGGAACCGAATCGTCGGCTCGCTGGAGCGCGTCGCGAGCGCCGAACTCCGAATCGCCCTACATGTGCTACCTGAGCATGCGCATCTCGGATGACGGCCCCGCCCGGTACGCGTACAAGCACGTGCGGGTGGACTTCCCCAAGCCTTTCATCGGCGACAGCGGGGAAACGGCGGTGCTCCGGTACGTATGGAAGAACGAGGGCGAGGAGCCGGTGGCGGCCGCGAACTGCAGGGTGCCGCGCACACCGGAGGCGATCGCCTTCATGGACCGGCGGCTGGCGGTGCACGGTCGCCGCCGCCGCCGCGACGGGGGAGGGAAGGATGATGGGACGGTGAGCACGATGTACTACACGGACTGCTGGACCAACTCCAGGGGGGAGCGCGTCTGCCCCATCGAGGAGATCATCGTCTCGCCCCCGCCCTATTACCAGGCACCGCAACCATACGACCCCTACGCTAATGAGCCGTGCTGGGCAAGTTGCGCCGGGGGTGCCTCGCAGGGGTACAACGACGGGGTCGGCTATGGATGGGACCCCGGCACGCCGCCGGAGCCCGGACCATGCGCCACCGGTGATAAGTTCATCGACGATCCCAAGGTCGGCGAGGGCTTCACCGAAGCGTGGCGGGCGAGTAACGCGGATGCGGCACTCGGCGATCGGAAGGAGCAGTTTGGGTGGATCGTAAAAACCGAGTCCGGGTACCGAATCCACAGCCTCGGCGCAGGGAACGTGTGCGGAGCGGATTTTACGATGGCAGAACCGCCCGAGGGGTACGGCGCGGTAGTCGGGTTCATCCACACACACCCATACACCGTTGGCGAGCTGATTCCGCAGTGCGGGGCGGATGGGAAAATCAACAACATCGGTCCCTATCCGGGAGAGCCGAGCAGCTTCGACCGAACGGCGTCTGAGCAGTTGGGGGCCGCCTTGGGTCGCGGACAGCCACTCGCAGGGATCATCCTCGATGCAAACGGCATTCGCCTCTTCGTGGGTCAGGACCTTGCGATGGACCTCTCCATCGCACGTTGCGGGTACTAGGCCACGACGATCCGACCTTTACTCCAAGGATACGATGAGCTCCATGCTTCTTTTCTTCGCGACCGCCCTACTCGGCGTGACACCGCCTGCCCCGCGATCCGCCCCGACTTTTGCGGAGTGTCCCGCGCCCACTCCCCAGGGACGGCGACTCGTGACGCGGTGGGCCAGTTCGGATACGTACACCTCCTCCCGGAACGCGAGGGGCATCTCGCGGGTCGCGGCGGAGGAGGTTCACCCTCTCGCGGATGGGGCGATCTGCGGCCGTCTCAGGGCAGTCCTGGAGCAGCAGGCGCTCGCGGCCGGGGGGAGTCTCACGGGCTCGCGTCCCGAGTTTTACCGCGTCGGTGCTTACTACTTCGCGGTACTCCCGGCCGAGCCGAGCCAGTGCAAAGCGCCGCCCGGACAGATCTGCATCCGTACCGGATGGCAGTCGCTCGACGTGTTCGACCGTGAGCTTAAGCACTTGGCTGACGTGATGATTTGATCCAAGTGAAGCAGCCTGATTCACGCACACTCACGCCCATACGGCTTGAGTGTGCGTGCCTTAGCTTCTACCGCCTACCTACGAAGATGGTGAAGTGAACCCGATCCCGAGCGACCAGGCTACCGCCACGCAGCTTGCACAGCAGATCGTCGCTGCCGGGCTTGGCAGGGTGCGGCGCGTGGTGATGATCGGCTCGCGGGCACGCGGCACGGCACACCGGACGAGCGACTTGGACCTGGTGGTGCTCGTCGAGGTGCCCCGCGGCACCCGACCGTGGGGGCCGGCCGAGAACCTGGCCGAGCGCGACCGCATCCAGCGCGCCGTGGGTGTGCCCCCGATCACCACGGACCTGTCGGTGCGCACCACCGACCGCTACCACGAAGCGCGCCACGTAATTGGGGGTGTGGAGCACTTGGTGGACGTGGAGGGGGTAGACGTGTACTCACATCCCCCGAGCAATCCGCCGACGATCAGGCGCACTCCAACCGAGGTCCGCCACCAGCATACCGGCACTTGGATTACCCATGCAGCCGCCGTGTTGGAGGAAGCCGTCTCCAACGCGCGGGCTGACTCAGACGCAACGCCGGAGCCAGGTGGGGCAAGCCTTGCGTCGGCTGCGCACGCCGGCGTCATGCGCGCTGTTACGGCGGTCCTCGTGTCCCATCAGCTGCATAGCTCCAAACGAGATGGCATCCCGGCCATGTTGACACAGCTCGCATCGGTCGATGCGGACACTGCGGCTGAGTTGGAGAGGGTGCTAAAGCGATCTATTCCGCCATTCCAGCGGGCATGCGCAGTGTTGCAGATGGTCGTTGTTCGATTAGGACGCGATCCTGGCGTGACGCCATATCTACAGCAGGCGCAGGCATGGTTGAAGAAGAGTGGGATCGGGCGTGTCCCCCTGACGGGGGACCGGGTTGCGCACGCAGGTAGGCGATGAACAGCGTCGTCTAACTGTGCCGGGCCACCGGCGTAGAAGACGGGGCGTGCGGCAGCTCGGTGCCGCACGCCCCCGGGCCTTCCACGGCCGGTTTCCCGGCCCTGCCGGGCGCGCATCCCTCGCGCAACAGCGCGCCACCGCAGCGACAGATCGGTGCACGGCTGCCAGGTTCAGTACGCAGCGCCGGTGTGGGTTTGCGCGGGACTCTGGGCGGGGCCGCCGGTCCTCGTCGCGTCGCGCCTGCGGGCCGTCTGCCCTTCCCGCGCAAGCGGTGTCGCGGTGGACGAGCGACCTTCATTCTCGAAACTGCGTGGATCGGGGAGGGTCGGTGCGGCTGCGGAGCATGCGCGTGGGGGGTTGGAGGGGTGGTAGCGGGGCGATTACAAGTGAGGACGACTGCGCGTGTTCACGGGCCAGGGTGGCTTTTCCGGAAAACCCGGCATTTCGGCGCATGAAGCCATTTTGCCGCCACCTGCGCCCCGGCGGTGCTGCATGGGGTTCAGGGGGTCGCCGGTTAAGATCCGGCCGTCCAGACTTTGTAAGCGAATGCCCTGCAACGGCTTACGTTGTGGGGCCTTTCGCTTGCCCCTTCCGCTGCTGTGAGTTACGTTGCAAGTTGCGGTTGAAGTGCGTGGAAACGGGCTCTTCTACCTAGCTGACCGAAACGCTGACAGAGGTGTTCTGGGGGCTGGTTCCGGACCTTTTCTCGATCCTCTGCCATGATATTTTGCCTCACGAGGAGTTTGTTGATCCCACGTCATCCCTCCTAACTTGAGCCGCCTGTGCCTGTAAGAACCCCCCATCGGGTCAAACTGTCGAACGAGTGGATCGATCAAGCCAACGCATTCAAGCGTGCGACCGATACCGTCAAGAAGGCCCAGGGACTCCAGACGCAAAGATTTGACGCTACGACGGATGCTGAAATTGGTTGGCTTGGCGAGCGGGCGATGAAAGCATTCCTCGACTCATCTGGTATCGGTCACGAATGGCTGAATGCAGATGAGGAACAGTTCTCGGGTCACGACTTCGTACTCCACTTCCCAAGTGGAGTCAAGACGCTAGATGTTAAAACAGCGAAGCCTGACCGCCATGCTCCCGAGAGCTGTTGGGAAAACATCCAGCAGCGTTGGTCGTACTACTATCCTGTTACATCCAAACCCGCCGGGAAGGATTGGATCGCGCTCGTATACGTGTTTCGGAGCCGCAAAGAAGCTTACATCGTAGGGTTCATACCCGGATCTGAGGCGGCCAAGTGCCCTCAACGCGACGTGGCGGTACCCGGCCCCGGCGAGCAGTACAAGATCCCCAACCACAAGATCGGTCCGATCGCCAGTAAGTACACTGACCCAGCGGACTTCCTGGCCAGAATCGTTTCCTAAGGCTCGGCCATCGCAGCCTCGACCAACCGGACTTCACGATCCTCTAACTCATACAACTCGTAGACGAGTCGGTCGATCTGGCGTCCAACGGCCTCCAACTGACGCTTGATCGCCGTTTTCTCATGAGCTGTGCCCGCTTTCACTAACTCACGTTGGAGTGCGATCATCTGCTCGACAGCTCGCTCGATCGCCGTCTCGCTCTTACGGATGTCACGTGGTGCAGGCAATTCCCCCAACGTGGTCTGGTTCAACTGCGGAAACAGCAGTTTGTAAGCTGTAAATGTCTTTGCAACGAGAAAGCTAATCAACTTACTGTTGAGTATTGCGAGAAGCACCAAGTCACTGACCTGGTCGCTGGTGTGCACGTTGTAGACCGATTGCATCGTAACAACGCCGCTCGGGTCATACCCTGCGACGCACCGCGCGCCAGTTTTCACGATCACGAGCTTCGGCCCAGCGTATAGCTCGGGTCTTTTGGTGATCCCTCGGACGAATCGGGTGGGATTCGCCACATAGTACGGCCGGATGTCTTCGCCGACCAGAATAGGCACAGGACCCGCGTCAAGCACAAACTTCTTGCCGATCTCCTCGCCTCGCGAGATGTTCATGTACTCGGGTTCGAGGGTTTTGCCATAAGCGCTGATCTTCTCAATGATCGATGCTTCTTCATCACTGGCGTGGATCAACAGGCGCTTTCGGGGATCATCCTCAAACCGGTTTCGGGAGCAGGCATGCTGTACCTGTGTCCCGGTACCCTTTCTAACCTCGCTTACGATCTTTCTCGCAGCACGCCCCTTCTCGAGGGTGACAACCACAGCAGAAACACCCGCGTTAAACACCAACCCACAGTGATAGACTCGCTCAAGCCCATTGCTGAGTAGAACATCCCTTACAACCGCGACTTCGTCGCGGGCGAGCAGGGCGTCAGGGATGATCATTCCGAGACGACCCTTGGGCGAGAGTAGTTCTATGCTCTTTTCCACAAAGATGGAATATGTATCATACTGACCCTGCGCAACTCTATATCGTGCGGTAAGATACTCCTTTACGTGCTCGTCGTGGTACTCGCCAAAAATGTAAGGTGGGTTACCTATTACAGCATCAAACCCGCCCGCCGTCACCGCATCCGAGAATTCGGCACGCCAATCAAAGGGATTGACCCTGTGCCGAACTTCCTCCGTCAACACGGATAGCTGAACAGCAGTGTAGAAATCGGTTCCTACTAGCGAATTGCCACTCTTGATGTTGTTCTCCAGATCGGGCAGTGCTCGCTCGTGGAACAACGCGAGTTGCCGCGTCACCGTCAGGTCAGTTTCACCCTCTAGTACCTTGAGGAGCAAGGAAAGCTTTGTCGTTTCCACCGCTTGCGCGTCGATGTCTACGCCGAAAATGTTGTTGAGCAAGATACGCTTCCGCTCGGGTGTGCTTAGACGCCACTCGCCGCCGGGGCCGGTAACAAGCACATCCCGATGGCTCTCTGGCCCATCGAGAAGATATTGCTCTAAATGCCAGTCAAGCAGATACTGATAGGCTCCCAATAGAAACGAGCCGCTCCCGCAGGCAGGATCTAGGATCCTTAGGCGGGAGGCCCCACCACGCGGCCCAGGTCGATACCCGCTGACGAGTTGTCCAACGGTTTGTCGGACTATGTAGTCAACAATGTGGGATGGAGTGTAGTATACACCGCCCGCCTTACGGACCTCCGGCTTTACTTCCACGACGGCATCGTGAGTGTCGGTCAGGCGAATAACCTTGCCGAGGAACCGTTCATATACCTGCCCAAGTATATCCGCGGGCAGGACCGAAAACTCGTATGAACTTACTGGGAAGTAGAGCCGCGCTATGACTTGCCGAAGGGTGTGATCACTCACCGCCAAACCCGGGGTGAGCTTGTCTGGTGCCTCCTGACGGCCCCTCTCCGAACGGAAGTGAAACAATCCCGAGTTGTATTTTTCGTCAGCACGCCCGAAGAGAACCACAAGCCGCGAGTAGATACCGTCGCCCACAGCGAGATTCTGGAGCTGCCCAAAGTCCTCGATTCCTCGTGCTTCGCAGATGCGAAGGAACACGATCCGGTCGATCGTCCTCTGGACTGCCCAGTTGAGTTCCCGCTGCGTCAGTGCTGGGTTGTTACAAGCGATATCGTGAGCGAATGCCGCTCGCCAAGATTCGATTTCTTCGAGGAACGCCTCGTCTACCTCGACGGTGCCCCGACGCGTTCTCGTTTCTTCCGCGTACTTATCGAGTGATCCGGCTCGGACGGCGTCTTTGGAGAACAACGCGGTTAGCTCATCCCACCGGGCGATGTACTCTGTATACCGGAAGAACATAACTCGGGCAACGGACGCTTTGTCATCCGCCTTCGGTTGGCTACGGCAGTCATAGACCGCCAATTCCTCAAAATCGGTGAGGACAGACAGTGGCAGCTTGGCCGACCACGCATACCGCCTTAGCTGGTAGGCTGGCCCGATTTCCCGCTCGATGTTGACTGACGGTTTTTTTGCCTCAACGAAGAACTTCCGGACACCACCAACACAGATGCCGTAATCTGGAGCCTTCGCGGTTTCTTCGACACGAATTCTGTCCTCGTGAATTACGTCCTTGAAAGGCTCTAGCGTGCCAGAGCTGTTACCCACATCCCATCCAAGGGCCTCGAGAAACGGATCGAGGAATTCCCTACGCAGCTGCGTCTCGTTGTATTCCCCAGATCGATAAGCTGAGAGTTGCCGATCGAATCGTTCTACTAACTGTACGACGATGTCCGGTGCAGGCATCCGCTTCCTGTTGGATGGAAGTTGTTTCCGAAGACTAGGGAGGCACGATCTGGCGACAATGGTATCCTACGCCCCCCGCGGGATAGTATCAACAGCCCAACTAGCTTTTTGCGGGGACCAGAGCGCCCTACCTCCCATAGCGGGTGTGACCCGACAGCACCGTCTCCTTGTTCCATTCGCCGCGCTGCTGCTGTGAGTTGTGTTGTGAGTGATTCACCACTCCGCAACAGGGGAACGCACCGGATGCGACAGCGATGCCCGCTACACCGCGTAAATACAATGGCCTGTCGCACCTCAGATCCAGCTCCCCCGGAATAGGGTTCAGGGGGGCGCCGAGCTCGGAAGCTCCGCGCGCGCCTCTATCCTTCGCGCGCGAGGCGGCGAAACTCGGTGGGGGTGGCGCCGGCGCAGTGCAGAAAGGTGCGGTAGAAGGCGCGGGGGCTTCCGAACCCCGCCAGGCGCGCGATCTCGCCGGTCGACAGGGAGGTGGTCGCCAGGAGCTCCTGCGCGCGGCGCACCTGGAGCTGGCGGAAGGCGTCCGCGGGGGAGCGGCCGGTGGCGGCGCCGAACTCCCGGGTGAGCCGCTCGCGCGAGACCTCCAGCATCCGCGCCATCGCGGCCACGCGCGGGGCGCGCCCGGCGCGTAGGCAGTGCTCCATGAACTCCCTCGTCAGCGCGTCCCACTCCACGACGCTCCGCCTCTCCGCGCCGCCCGCGGGAAGCGTGGAGGATGGGAACGCGCTGTTTACCGCCGATCCGTGACGGGGCAGCGGTGCAACGGGCGGCGGGGCGCAGACGCCCCCATCGCTCACGGCCGATGCGGATGGGCCAGAAAACTGGTCACAAAATGTCACTTGTCGCATCCGGGCGCTTGGCGCATCCATGAACACAGGACGGCGGACACACCGCTGTGTTACGTCCGACGAGTGCAACGTACTACGAGCGATCGGTCGCGCAAAGGATTCCGTCCGGTCCGATGCCGCCACCGTCCGGCCGATGATCATCCCCCGCACTCCCGTCCAGCGCCCATGCATCCCCGGGGCGCGGGACGCGGAGCTCGCCGTCCCCAGCCGCCGGAATCATGGGTGCTCGGGCGACTCATCATGACCGATCCCAATGTGCCCACCCTCTGCCGAGACTGATCCACGCTTCCCCTCCACCGGAGAGGACGAGGTGCGGACGCTGGTCGCCGCCAGCGTGCGCCTGTACCGCGACGGCATCAGTCTCGGCCTGCAGCGCAGCCCCGGGGTGCGCGTGGTGGGGACGGCGGGCGACGCGCGAGCGGTGCTGGCCGCCGTGGAGCAGAGCGCGCCCGACGTGGTTCTGCTGGACGTGTCCATGCCGGGCGCGCTGCAGCTGGTGCACGACGTCCGCCAGGCGGGGGCCGCGGTGAAGGCGGTGGTGTTCGCGGTGGACGAGGACCTCGAGGACACGGTGATGGCGTGCGTGGAGGCGGGCGTGGCCGGGTGGGTGGGGCGCGACGGCTCGCTGGACCACCTGGCCCGGGCGGTGCTGAGCGCCGCGCGCGGCGAGCTGGAGTGCTCGGCGCGGGTGGCGGCGATGCTCTCCAACCGCGTTGCCGCGCTGGCCCGAACGGGACGCGCCGCGCCGCCGGGCGTGCAGCTCACCCCTCGCGAGTGCGAGGTGGCGGAGCTGATCAGCCGCGGGCACACCAACAAGCACATCGCTCGCACCCTCGCCCTGCAGCCCGCCACGGTGAAGAACCACGTGCACCACATCCTGGAGAAGCTGGACGTGCCCACGCGTGGCGAGGCCGGCGCCCTGCTGCGCACCCTGCAACTGTCCGGTTCCGGCTCGCGCTACTGATTCACGATCCACGATCACCGGTTCACGCGATCCCCTTCGGGCCGCCCTCCACATTCGGGGGCGGCCCGATGTCGTGGAGAGAACAACAGAAAAAAGCCTCACACAGAGAGCACAGAGGGAACTACAAGCCGCAGAGAAAACCCCTTTGCGGTTCTCTCTGTGGCTCTGTGTCTCTGTGTGAGCCATGCAGTTGTACCGTGATCTAGATCCAACGGTTCAGGCACTTCGTTCACTTCGTCGATCGGGATTCAGGGCAGCGCGTCCGGCCACATCGAATGCGTACCACGCGTGCCTCACCTGCGGCGGAGGGGCGGGGCGCAAGCGTGCCGGGGGTGCGGGCCGCGGCGTGCACCCTCACCCCCACCCATCGGCCCATTCGCGGCAGAGGCGCCATGCGCATCCTGTATGGGCGGCCGGGATGCCGCCCCAGGCCACGCCTCTCCAGGAGCCTCCCCCTGATCCGTGTCGCCCTCGCGGTAGAGCCGCCGGTGCTGCGGGACGTGCTCCGCGAGATCCTGGCCCAGGCGCCCGACCTGGTGCTGCTGGACGGCGCGCCGCCGCCCGTGGGCGACACACGGGAGATCCCGGCCCACGCCGACGTGGTGGTGATCACCGACCCCTCCCCAGACAACGAAACGGTTCCCGCCCTGATGCTCTACCGCTTTCCCCGCGCGCGGGTGCTGGCCCTGTCCGGCGACGCCCGCCACGCCTTTCTCTACGAGCTTCGCCCGCACCGCACGCCGCTGGGCGAGCTGGGGCGGGAGCGCCTGCTGGCCGCCGTGCGCGCCGCGGCGCCGGGGGAGGCGCGGTGAGCACGCACGCGGCGATCGCCAGCGCCATGGAGGCGGTGGTCCGCCTGCTGAGAGCGAGCTACGACCCCGCCGAGTTCAACGGCGCCGTGCTCGACTTCCAGGTCTACGTGTCGGACGACTTCACCCACCCCATGGAGCAGGGCGTGTCGCTCTTCCTGTACCGGGTCTACCACAACGGTGGCGCGCGCAACCCGGCCGGCCGCACGCTGGACGGCCGCCGGCAGCGCACCCGGCTGCCGGTAGACCTGCACTTCATGGCCACCGCCTGGGCGCGCAAGGCGTCGCTGCAGCACGAGATCGCGGGGTGGATGATGCGGGTGCTGGAGGACAACCCCGTGCTCCCGGCGGGGCTGCTCAACTCGTACCGCGCGGGCGTGTTCCAGCCGGAGGAGACCGTCACGATCTCCCTCACCGACCTGTCGGTGGAGGACACCTTTCGCATCTGGGAGGTGATGATCGACCACGCGTACCAGCTCTCCGTGCCGTACGTGGCGCGCACCCTGGACCTGGAGTCCACGCGCTCCGACGCGCTGTTCGGGCCGGTGCAGGAGCGCGAGGTCGGCCTGGGCGTGCTGGAGGAGGCGTTTCCGTGAGCGGCGCGCTGGCCCCCCGCATCCGCGTGCTGGAGCGGAAGCGCGCGTTCTCGCCTCTGGGCATCCGCTTCTGGGACGCCGCGTTCGACGTTCCCGTGACCGACTCGCTGCGCGTGTACGCCTGGCTGGCCGGGGGCGGGTTTCCCCCCGTGTGCGCGGTGCGCAGCGCGTCGGGCGTGTACTCCTTCGCCGCCCTTCCCGGCCGCCGCGAGCAGGAGATTCCGGCGGAGGGCGAGGAGCACCCGGAGCTGGCCGGGCCGCCGCAGGAGTACGCCATCGCGGTGGACGACCCCGCCGGGCGCTGGCTGCCCACCGCCTTCTCGGTGACGCTGCCGCTGGGCTACCGCGGCGAGTTCCTGGGGGCATCGGCGGCCAGCGTGCCGGGGCCCGCGGGGCGCGCCTACCTGTTCTCGTCGCCCGCGCGGCCGGTGCCGGCCAGCGCCGCCGCCATCCGCGCCGACCTGTGGGACGCCGACCTCGACGGCCCCGCCGCGTGGGCGGTGCTGCGCGCCACGGTGGAGGGCGTGACGCACACCGCCGTGGCCGACGAGGAGGGGCGCGCGCTCCTGGTGCTCCCCGTTCCCTCGGTGGACCGGCTGCGGCTGGGCTCGCCCCCGGGAAGCGGGCAGGGCGCGCCGGCGGGGAACCGCTGGCCGGTGGCCGTGGAGGTGTGGTACGAGCCGGGGGCGCTGCGCTATCCGTTCGCCGGCCGCACCGACGTGGACACCGCCTGGCCGGAGCGCCCCTCGATCAAGAGCGTGCTGGACGAGCAGCGCGCCGCCCTGGTATGGCAGGAGGATGGACAACCGCCGGTGGACGAGCACGCGGCGGAGCTCGTGTACGGCGAGGAGCTGGTGCTCCGCACCCTGGCGGCCGGCGGGGCCGCGCTCCTCCCTCGCCTGTGGATCTCCGCCGCAGCGTCGCCCCCGTAACCCTGGAGAGCAGAAGATGCCCGAATACCTTGCCCCCGGCGTGTACGTGGAAGAGACCAGCTTCCGCGCCAAGAGCATCGAGGGGGTCAGCACCAGCACCGCCGGCTTCGTGGGCCCGGCCCGCTACGGCCCCGCCGACGGGCTCCCCGAGCTGGTCACCAGCTTCGCCGAGTTCGAGCGCGTCTTCGGCGGGCTGGACCGCCTGGAGTACGTGGGCGAGACGGAGCGCGCGCACAACTACCTGGCGCACGGCGTCCGCAACTTCTTCGACAACGGGGGCAAGCGCCTCTACGTCTCGCGCATCTACGCCCTGCCGCAGGCGGAGGAGGGAGAGGCGCTGGCGGGCGACGACCTGGCGCTGGCCACCTCCGGCGGGCGCGCCACCGCGGTGATCGGCGATCTGACGCTGCGGGCCCGCTACCCCGGGCGCGCCGGCGACTGCCGCGTGTCGTTCGCTTTCCGCGTGGGCGGCAACGTGCTGGCCACCGACCGCGACGCGGTGAGCGGGGTGACCTTCAACGTGCTGCGGGGGGTGAACCCGGACGACGTGGTCTACGTGGCCGACCAGGGGAGCCCCGCGGGAGTGACGCCGGCGGGAGGGACGCTCTTTCGCGCCGAGCGCTACTTCGACGACGTGCTGGGGCGCAGCAACTGGCGGCTGCACCCGGGCGACGGGAGCAGCGCGTGGGACCTGGCCACCCTGGTGGCCGAGGGCACCGGGCGCGACAGCGTGCACGTGGTGAGCGTGAGCGTGGAGGTGACGTTCGTGGACCGCGTGGGGAACGTGCTGCGGCGCGACACCTTTGAGAACCTGGGGCTGCACCCGGAGGGGCGCCGCTCGGTGGGCACCACCTTCGCCGCCGACATCCCCAACCGCGCCCAGTCGCTGCGCACCCCCGTGACCTTTGAGTTCGCCGCCACGCTCAACGAGGGCGCCGAGGTGGCCCGGCTGCTCCTGGACCAGCTGACCCCCGCCGTGGGGAGCGACGTGCCGGCGGCCAGCGGGCAGACGTTCGAGGTGGCGCTCACCGGCGGGAGCGACGGGTACCGTCCCCTTCCCGAGCACTACGAGGGCGACGACAGCGACGTGCGCCACAAGACGGGGCTGCGGGCGCTGGAGGACGTTTCCGACGTCTCCATCGTGGCCGCGCCGGGCTACTCGGCCGGCGGCAACGTGGACGACGACGCCCGCGCCGCCACCCAGGCCGTGAGCAACGCGCTGGTGAGCCACGCCGAGCGCATGCGCTACCGGATCGCCGTGCTGGACAGCGCGAACGACCAGGCGCTGGCCGACGTGCGCGCGCAGCGGGCGCAGCTCGACTCCAGCCACGCCGCGCTCTACTACCCCTGGGTCCGCATCCTGGACCCCGTGACGGACCAGGAGATCGTGCTCCCCCCCAGCGGCTTCGTGAGCGGGATCTACGCGCGCAACGACGTGGAGAAGGGGGTGCACAAGGCCCCCGCCAACGAGGTGGTGCGCGGGGCCCTGGGCTTCGAGATCTCGCTGAACAAGGGGCAGCAGGACGTGCTGAACCCCGAGGGGATCAACTGCTTCCGCTTCTTCGAGGGGCGCGGCAACCGGCTGTGGGGGGCCCGCACCATCAGCAGCGATCCGGAGTGGAAGTACGTGAACCTGCGCCGCTACTTCGCCTTCCTGGAGCGCAGCATCGAGCGGGGGACGCAGTGGGTGGTGTTCGAGAACAACAGCGAGCCGCTCTGGGCGAACGTGCGGCGCACCATCGAGGACTTCCTCTACAACGAGTGGAAGCAGAATCATCTGATGGGCGACAAGCCGGAGACCAGCTACTTCGTGAAGTGCGACCGCAGCACCATGACGCAGAACGACTTCGACAACGGCCGGCTGATCTGCCTGATCGGCGTGGCCCCGGTGCGCCCCGCGGAGTTCGTGATCTTTCGCATCGGCCAGTGGACGGGCGACCGCAAGTCGTGAGCACCGGGTGCGCGGCCGCGCGCCCCCGCGCGGCCGCCCCGGCAAAGGTGGACCCCTGAACCGCGCAGCACACCCCCGCGCGAGGCAATTCGCAAGGAGAGCCAACGATGGCCGTAGAACGCGAGCGTCCCTACAACCAGTTCAACTTCCGGGTGGTGATCGAGAACGGCCCCGACGCCGCCAGCACCCGCGCGGCGTTCCAGGAGGTGAGCGGGCTGGGGATGGAGATCACCGTGGCGGAGTACCGCGCGGGGAACTCCAAGGACAACGCCCCCCTCAAGATCACCGGCACCTACAAGGTCCCCGACGTCACCCTGAAACGCGGGCTGATCGGCGACCTGGAGACGCTGTACAACTGGATCAGCGAGGTGCGCGACGGCAGCCAGACGGCGCTGCGCACGGTGACCATCGAGCTGCAGAGCGAGGACCACACGCAGACGGTGCAGGCGTGGAAGCTCACCAACGCGCGGCCCACCAAGTACACGGGCCCCTCGCTGAGCGGCAAGGGCACCGACGTGGCGGTTGAGGAGCTGGTGCTGGCCGCCGAACGCATCGACCTCGAGTAGGCGGCACCGCTCCATGGCCACCGCCGCGCCGCGCCTTCCCGGCATCCGCTTCGAGACCGTCACCGTTCCGGCGCCCCCAGGGCTCCCCCGGATGGACGTGGCGGCCTTTGCGGGCTTCGCCGCCTCGGGTCCCGTTGGGATCCCCGTGGCGGTGGAGGACGTGGTGCGCTTCGGCGAGATATTCGGCGGCGAGCTGCCGCTGGCGTGGGATCCCGTGCGCGGCGAGACCACGTACGCCCACCTGGCGCCGGCGGTGCGCGAGTTCTTTCGCAACGGCGGCCGGCGCTGCTGGGTGCTGCGCCTGGCCCGCCGCCCCCGCGCGGCGCGCTTCCTTGTGCCCGGCGTGCTGCGCGGGCGGGGCGGCGCCGTGGCCGGGGCGGCGTGGGGGCGCGCGTCGTCGCCGGGGAGCTGGGCGGACGCGGTGAGCGTGAACGCCACCACCCTGCGCAAGAGCCTACCCGCCAGCGCCGTGCAGCGGGTGGCGAACGGCTTCCGCCTGCTGCGCCCCGAGACCCGCGACCTGCTGCGGGTGGACTATCCCGCCAGCGGCACGGTGGCCTTCCTTCCCCCCCGCCCCGCGCCGGGCGACGCGGACCGCACCCGCGCCGAGCGCCAGGCCGAGTCGCTGCGCGCGCACGGCGACGGCTACTGGTTCCGCGCGCTCCTTCCCGGGGCCTTCCCCGCGCAGGCGCCCGTCTCGCTGGCCTTCCTGGGCGCGGGATCCGCCCGCCCCGTCACCCCGCTGGATTGGAAGGTCGGCGGCGGGGAGGTGCGGGTGTCGCTCGCCGAGGGGGACGCCGCGGGGATCCGCCCCGGGTGCTGGCTGCGGGCCAACGTCGCCGCGCCCCCCGACCCCTTCCGGAGTTCCGTCTTCCTGCTGGTGGACGAGGAGGAGCGGGGCGACGCGGCGCGCACCTTCGTGGTGCGCCGCGCCTGGGGGATGCTGGCTGCGGCGCCCGCCTGGGGCGACGTCGCCGCCGAGCCGTGGGTGGCCTCGCTGGCCGCGGCCGAGCTGTGGGCGCGCCGCACCACCGAGTCGCTGCTGCGCGCGGCCGACGTGGCGCTGGCGCCCGGGCACCCGCGCTACTTCGGCCTCTTTCCCCCCGACCAGCTGCTGTACGAGCCGGTGGAGGAGGTGGCGCGCGGCATAGCGGGCCCCGCGGTGTGGGGTGATGTGGAGCGCGGGGTGGCGGCGCCGCTGTGGGCCGAGCTGGGGCGCCCGCGCTTTCCCCTGGCCGCGCCCCGGGGCACCGCGGGCGACGTCTTCCTTCCCCTGGGGCTGCTGGCCCTTCCCCGCGACGACGTCTTTCAGCCGGCGCAGGTGACCGACGCCACGGCGCTGGAGCGCGACGGCCTGCACCGCTTCGACGTGCGGCTGTTCCTGGACGGGGCGCTCCGCGACGAGGGGGCGGAGACGCTGCTGGACACCGCCTTTCAGCGCCAGTACCAGCAGCGGCCGGGGGTGCGCCCCACGCGGATGCACGCGCTGCTCCCGGTGGAGGAGGCCTCCATCCTGGCCATGCCGGACGCGGTGCACACCGGGTGGAGCTGGCGCGAGGGGAGCGACCACGCCCCGCCCGCCGTTCCGGAAGCGCCCGCGATCACCTCCGTCACCGGCCCCGAGGGCGACGAAGGGGTGATGAAGGTGGCCTGGACCGCGGTCGCGGGCGCCACCGGCTACCTGCTGGAAGACTCGCCCGATCCGCGCTTCGAGCGCGGCGTGCGGCGCACGCGCACGGGGAACCCCGCCGCGCGCCTGCTGCGCCCCGCGCCCTGCCCCGCGGCCACCTGGCTGCGCGTGCGCGCCGAGGCCGAGAGCGGGCGCAGCGCGTGGTCGCAGAGCTGGCTGCAGGGGGTGCCGGGGGACCGCTTCCGCGCCTGCGGGGCGGTCCACCTCCCGGCCCCGGTGCTCGACCCGGTGGCGGTGGAGGAGCAGCGGCTGGCGCTGGCGTGGAGCGGCCCGGGCGACGCGTTCGTGCTGGAGACGTCGGTGGAGCCGTCGTTCGGCGCGCCCGCGCGGCTGTACGCCGGGCCCGCGCGGCAGTACGAGGCATGGGCGCCGGACGGGGCCGCGTACTTCCGCGTCGCCGCGCGGCGGGGGGGCGAGGAGAGCCCGTGGTCGGCCACGGTTGCGTACGCGCCGCCGCCCGCCTCCCGCTGGGAGAGCAACCCCGCCGCCGACCCCGCGCTGCTGCCGCTCCTGCACCAGGCCATGCTGCGCTTCTGCGCGGCGCGCTCGGACATCTTCACCGTCCTTTCCCTTCCCGTGCGCATGCGCGAGGAAGAGGCGCTGGCGCACGCGGCCGCCCTCGCCGACAGCCTGGGCGCCGGCGCCGCCGAACCGGGCGACCAGGCGGCGCGCACCCTTTCGTTCGGCGCGCTCTACCACCCCTGGACTGTGGTGGCCCCCGCATCGCCCGGGCAGCCCACGCGCGCCATTCCGCCCGACGGCGCGGTGAGCGGCGTGCTGGCGGCGCGCGCCCTGGCGCTGGGCGCGTGGGCCGCGCCCGCCAACCAGCCGCTGGCGGGGGTGGTGGCGCTGGAGCCCCGCCTGAGCGCCGCGGCGCGCAGCGCCTTCCTGGGGAGGCGGGTGAACGCGGTGGCGCCCTTTCCCCGCGGCTTCATGGCGTGGAGCGAGGAGACGCTCTCGGACGACGCCGAGCTCGCGGGGGTGGGCGTGCGCCGCCTGCTGATCCTGCTGCGGCGCCTGGCCCTGCGCGAGGGGAACCTCTACGTCTTTCAGCCCAACGACGCGTCGTTCCGCCGGCTGGTGCAGCGCCAGTTCGACACGCTGCTGGCCGACATGTTCACGCGCGGCGCCTTTGCCGGCGCGGTGGCCGCGGAGGGGTTCCGGGTGGTGACGGACGACACGGTGAACCCGGCCGGGAACGTGGAGCTGGGGCGGCTGGTGGTGGAGCTGCGGGTGGCCCCCTCGCGCCCGCTGGCGTTCCTGACCGTGCGCCTGGTGCAGACCGGCGCCGGCGTCACCGTGCAGGAGCGCTGACGTGAGCGCCTTCGACGAGTCCGACGCCGCGGCGCACCCGTTCACCGCCTTCAACTTCGAGGTGGAGATCCAGGTGCCCGGCGTGGCGGACAAGCTGTGCCACGCCGCCTTCAGCGAGGTGGACGGGCTGGAGATGAGCATGGAGCCCAAGACGATCCGCGAGGGCGGGCGCAACGCGGGGCCGGTGCACATGGCGGGGCCGGTGGACTTCGGGCAGCTCACCCTGAAGCGCGGGATGACGGCCAACGTGGACCTGTGGCGCTGGTTCGAGGCGGTGAGCGCCCCCGGCGGCGGCGGCCTGCGCGGCACCGCCAGCGTGGTGGTGATGGGCGGCGACCGCACGGTGCAGATGCAGTTCCGGCTGGAGGGATGCCTGCCGGTGAAGCTCAAGGCGCCGGCGTTTTCGGCCAAGGATGGGCAGCTGGCGATCGAGGAGATGCAGGTGGCGTACGAGTCGTTGCGGCTGCTGTAGGGGCGGGGTGTGGGGAATGGGGAATGGGGAATGGGGAATGGGGAATGGGGCCTGATCCAAAGCGGCCGCACAAACTGAGTGGGAGTCGGGAAGACGATGCCGAACGCAAAGGAACGGGCGCTGGCCAAGGCGGTGCTCACGGAGCTGTGGCCGGGGAGCGACGGGGCGCTCAAGGAGCAGAACAAGGACGGCGGGGAGCCACGGAAGGTGGTGGTGCAGTTCAACCCCGAGACGCTCAAGGTCTCCTTCAGCAACCAGAACGCGGGGGGAAGCCAGCCCGGCGGCTCGTCCACGCAGTTCGTGGGCAAGGGCGCCACCAAGCTGTCGCTGCAGCTCTGGTTCGACGTGCAGCTTCCCCTTCCCGCAGGTGCCGCCGACCCCGGGGGCGACGTGCGCAAGCTCACCAGCGAGGTCACCTACTTCATGACCCCGCAGGAGACCACCAAGGACGGGGAGACGGGGCTGCTTCCCCCCGGCGTCCAGTTCCAGTGGGGGACGTTCATGTTCAAGGGGACGGTCGACTCGCTGGAAGAGTCGCTGGAGTACTTCTCCGAAGAGGGCAAGCCGCTGCGCGCCAGCATGTCGGTCAACCTGAGCAAGCAGGACCTGGCGATCGAGTTCGGCGACCCCAACAAGGGCGTCACCTCGCCCGCGGCCGAGGCGGCGCGGGCGGCGTCGGGGGGCAAGGGCTCGGCCGCGCCGGGTACCCGCCCCATGCAGCCGGCGCGCGACGGCGACACGGTGCAGGGAGCCTCGTCCAAGGCTGGGGTGGGCGACTGGAAGAAGGTGGCGCTCGCCAACGGGATCGAGAACCCGCGCCTGGTGCCCCCGGGCAAGCTCCTGGACGTGTCGGGAACCGTCTCCGTCTCCGCCGCCGCCTCGCTGGGGCTGAGCGGCGCCACCGCCCCGTCGCTCAAGGGGTCCGCGGGATTCTCCGCAGGCGCCTCGATCGGCGGTTCGGCGTCACTGACGGGATCGTCCATCGCGGCCATCGCTTCCACGTCCATCCGCAGGTGACGCCATGCCCGTGATCGTGAACGAGATGGAGGTGGTGCTGGCCCCCGAGCCCGCGTCCGGCGGCGGGGCGGAGATGCGCCCGCCCGCCCCGCCGGTCTCCCCCCGCGTCCACGCGGAGCTGCAGGAGCGCCGCGCGCGCACCGAGCTTCGCCTGCTGGCGCACTGACGCCCGAGTTCATCCTCTCTCCCGCTTTCGAGGACCATGCCCGACACCGGCGCTCCCGGCATCTACCCTTCCCGCCCCCGAATCTCCATCGACGGGCGCGAGGAGGCCGCGCTCGGCGCCCAGGTCCAGGACCTGTTCGTGGAGGAGACGGAGGCGGGACTGTACCGCTGCGAGGCCACCTTCATCAACTGGGGTCCCAAGAACGGCGCCGTGGGCTTTCTCTACTTCGGCCGCGACGTGCTGGAGTTCGGAAAGACGCTCAAGATAGAGATGGGGGCCGGCGAAGGGGCGGGGACGGTGTTCGAGGGACGGATCACGGCGCTGGAGGGGCGCTTTTCCGGCGCGCGGCCGCCCGAGCTGCTGGTGCTGGCCGAGGACCGCCTGCAGGAGCTGCGCATGACGCGGCGCACGCGGACCTTTGAGGACGTGAGCGACGCCGAGGTGGTGCGCCGCATCGCCAGTGCCCACTCGCTGCGCGCCGACGTGGACTTCAGCGGCCCCACGCACAAGGTGGTGGCCCAGGTGAACCAGAGCGACCTGGCGCTGGCCCGCGAGCGCGCCCGCGCCGCCGGCGCCGAGCTGTGGATGGAGGGGGACACGCTCAAGGCCAAGCCGCGCACCGCCCGCGACGCCGGCAGCGCCACCCTCACCGTGGGGCAGGCGCTGATCGAGCTGTCGGTGACGGCGGACCTGGCCCACCAGGCCACCGGCTTCACCGTGGCCGGGTGGGACGTGGCGGGGAAGCGCGCGGTGTCGCACCGGGCCACGGACACGGTGGTGCAGGCGGAGCTGAACGGCGGCGACGCGGGCGGATCGGTGCTGCAGTCCGCGCTGGCCGCGCGCGACCAGCAGGTGGTGCACGACCTTCCCGTGAACGTGGACGAGGCGCGCGCGCTGGCCGAGGCGCACTACGCCCGCGCGGCGCGCCGCTTCGTGGTGGGCCAGGGGGTGGCGGAGGGAGACGCGCGGCTCAAGGTGGGCGCCGAGGTGGAGCTCAAGGGGATCGGGCCCCTGTTCGAGGGGAAGTACTACCTGACGCGCGCCCGCCACACCTTCGACTCCACGGAAGGCTACCGCACCGCATTCACCGCCGAGCGCCCGGCGCTGGGGAGGGCCGCGTGATCGCCGACCCCCTCCTCTTCGACCTGGAAGCCCGCCTTCCCCGCGGCTACGGCGGCCTGTTCTACGGCGCGTACCCGGCGCTGGTAAAGGACGTGGCCGATCCCGACGGGCAGGGGCGGGTGAAGGTGTCGCTCCCCTGGTCGCCGGACCCGGACGGCGCCGCGTACGAGGCGTGGGCCCGGGTGGCGACGCTGATGGCGGGGAACAACCGCGGCAGCTGGCTGGTTCCCGACGTGAACGACGAGGTGCTGGTGGTGTTCGCCGGCGGCGATGCGCGCTTCCCCTGCGTGGTGGGGTGCCTGTGGAACGGCGAGGACGCGCCGCCGGAGAGCATGGACGCCGCGGGGCGCAACTACCTCAAGGTGCTGCGCAGCCGCAACGGCGTCCAGGTGACGCTGGACGACCACGACGGGCAGGAGAAGATGGTGCTGGAGACCCCCGGCGGGTGCAAGGTCACGCTGCAGGACGGGCCGGGCGCCATCACCATCCAGGACTCCAACGGCAACTCCGTCAAGCTGGAGACCGCCGGCATCACCGTCACCGCCGCGGCCAAGGTCACGGTGCAGGCCAGCACGGTGGAGGTGAGCGCGGGCTCGGTGACCGTGAACGCGGGGACGGCCACCTTCAGCGGCGTGGTGCAGTGCAGCACGCTCATCACCAACTCGGTGGTGAGTGCCAGCTACACCCCCGGCGCGGGGAACATCTGGTGAGCCGCGTGGCCTGGCTCGCGCCGTCGCCGCTGTGGGGCGACCTGTCCGGCGGAACCGACTTCCGCCGGCCGGCGGTGCTTCGCTTCGCCACCGACACCTTCATGCAGGACTTCCAGGACGCGCTGGCCAGCCGCCCCGCCTCCGTGCGCGGCTTCGTGGCGCGCGAGGAGACGTGGCGCAAGCCCGCCGCCGGCCTTCCCCCCCGCACCGCCGCCGCGCCGGCCGCCGTGCCCGCGGGGGAGGTGCTCAAGCTCTACCAGCCCGTGCACGGCCGCTTCTACCTGGTGACCGCGTCGCTGGGGTGCCGCGTCCCCGGGCTGCCGGAGCACACGGTGGACCTGGCGTCGGGCGAGACCGTCTCCTTTGTGCTCCGCCGTCTTGCGACGGACGAGGCCACGGGGGCGCGGACGGAGATGGCGTGGGTGAAGGGGGAGGCGGCGCACGGGTGGACGGCGGCGGAGACGGCGGCGCCGCTGGACGCCGAGGAGCGGCTGCCGATGTTCGGCACCTTTTTCGAGGCGGACGGCGTGAAGCGCCGCATCTTCGCCGGACTGATCCCCGTGGACCGCCGGGAGCAGTACGTCGGGGGCCGCGACGTCACGCCCGCGGAGGCGGACGACGCGGCGCCCTCGCTGGCATCCCCGTCGTCACCCGCGGCCGTGGCGCCGGTCTCCACCGAGGACGCGCGGGTGCTGGAGTTCCAGCGCTCGGTGCTGGACCCCTGGGTGGGGCTGCGCGACTGGTACGCCATCGAAACGGCCAGCGTCACGGACTGGACGCGGGTGAACGCCGCGCGCACCGCGGCCGAGCAGGCGTCCGCGCTGGTACTGCTGGACCTGGCCACCTTCGTCCGCCTGGAGCTCCCCGCCGTCTGGAGCGCGTTCGCCACGCCGGCGCTGGCCGCCTCGCTCCCAGCCGCGCAGCGGGCGTTCCACGACGCGTTCACCTTCAGCCTGTGGAACCGGACCGCCGCGGGGACGGGAGCGGTGTCGTCCACCTTTCGGCAGGCTCTGCTGGACGCCGACGACAGCCGCGAGGAGCTGGAGAACGCCACGCTCACCGTGGGTGTGCCGCCGTCGTTCCCCGCCGGCTACGCGCCCCGGCTGGTCACCGTGGACCCCGCTATCGACCCCGGCCTCACCACGGTGGCGCTCTATCCCCTGGCCACCCGCGACGCCATCGCGGCGGACAAGGGCAAGCTGAACACGCTGCTGGACCGCGACGCCTCGCTACCGGAGGACGTCCCCGGCGTGCACCGCCGCCCCATCGTGCAGAAGCTGATGAACGCGCTCGACGAGGTGGACGTTGCGGCCGAGGCCAGCGGCGGTGCGCCCGCGGCGGCGGGGGAGCCGCAGAGGCCCCCCACGATGGCGCCGCTGAACGCGCAGGGCGACGACGCGTACGTCGTGCGCTGCGTGTACGCGCGGCCGCGGTGCGGAAAGCGGTCGCTCCCGGTGGTGAGCGACGCCTCGGCCGAGTTCCGCCTGGCGGGCTTCTTCGACGCGGACGCGCCGCAGCGCGCCATCCGCGTGGCCATGCCGGTGGACACATCGCCCGCGGCGCTGCGCAAGTACGACCGCAACGTGGCGTTCCTGCTGAGCGACGAGCTGCGCAAGCAGATGAGCCGCGTGAAGGGGATGAAGGAGCTGATGGACGGCGAGGTGGGGAGCCCGTCGGGGCTCAACATCTCCGTCATCTGCTCGCTTTCCATGCCCATCATCACCATCTGCGCGCTCATCGTGCTGATGCTGATGGTGAGCCTGCTGAACATCGTTTTCTTTTGGCTCCCCTTCTTCATCAGCTGCTTCCCCGTCCCCACGCTCAAGGCAAAGGAGTAGCCGTGGCCGGCGACACCGTATTCGGGTCGGGGATCTCGTTTCCCCTGCGGCTGGGCCCCGACGGGCGCGTGGCGTCGTCGCGCGGGCCAGACAACGTGCGCGAGTGCATTCGCCACGTGCTGCTCACCGAGCCGGGCGAGCGGGTGATGCTCCCCGAGTTCGGGGGAGGCGCGGGGAGCTTCCTCTTTGAGCCCAACACCGTCTCCACGCGCCGCCGCATCCAGGAGCGGGTGGAGGACGCGCTGCGCCGCTGGGAGCCGCGCATCACGCTGCAGTCGGTGACGGTTGAGGAGGGGGAGGACGACCCGCGGGCCGCCGTCGCCACGGTGCGATACCAGCTGGTGGCGGATCGGGCGACGGAGCAGGTGAGCGTGAGGGTGGAGCTGGGGGGGTGAGGGGGAAGTGCTAAGTGCTAAGTGCTAAGTGCTGAGTGCTGAACTGCAGTGCGTGAGTGCGTGAGTGCGCTTTTCACCGAGCACTTAGGACTTAGGACTTAGGACTTAGGACTTAGGACTTAGGACTTAGGACTTAGGACTTAGGACGTGGAGCGGCGAGGACCGTTCCCGCAACGAGATTCTGAAGGCGCCATGCCGCTCATCGTTCCGCGGATAGACGACCGCGACTACACGCAGATCCTATCGGAAGCGCTGGCGCGCATTCCGGTGCACAACCCGGAGTGGCGCAACTTCAACGACGCCGACCCGGGGGTGACGCTGCTGCAGCTGTTCGCCTTCATGACGGACAGCCTGCTCTACCGCGCCAACCTGATCCCCGAGCGCAACCGGCTCAAGTTCCTGGAGCTGCTGGGCATTCCCCTGCGCCCCGCCGCCGCGGCCACCGGCGTGGCCGCCATCGCCAACGAGCGCGGGCCGCTGGACACCGTGACCCTTCCCGCCGGGCTGCAGCTCTTTTCCGGCGCCACGGGGTTCGTGACGGAGAACGGGCTGGACGTGCTGCCGGTGGAGGGAAAGGTGTTCTACCGCGCCCGGCTGGCGGCGGGCACGGAGACGGACACCGCGCAGACCATGTACTCGCAGCTCTTTGGCGACGGCGAGGGCGAGGACGCGGCCACGCTGGACTTCTACCGCACCACCCCGTTCGAGTGGCCGGTGAACGGCGCGCGCGTGGGCGCGGTGAGCCTGACCGCGGACGCGGTGGACCACGCCCTTTGGCTCGCCGTGCTGCTGCGCGCCGCCGACAAGCCGGACGACGCGCTGCGGAGCGAGGTGCGGGCCCGCATCGCCGGCAAGGTGCTCACCCTGGGGATCGCGCCGGCGTGGGACGCAAGCCAGCGCGAGCTGCGCGCGGGGGGGGCGGCCGCGCGGGCGGTGCCGCAGCTCTCCTTCGACATCTCCACCGGCACCTTTGACGCCGCCCAGGAGCCCGTCTACACGCCGCTGGACGCCGCCGCCGACGCCGACGCGCTGGAGAACCTGGCGCTGGTGCAGCTCACCCTGCCCGCCGAGGGCGCGTTCGGCGCCTGGGACGACCTCGACCCGATGGACGACGGGGTGGGCGACCTGCCCCCCGCGCTGGACGACGAGAGCCTGGCCGCGCGCGTCCTCTGCTGGATCCGCATCCGCCTGGCCGACGCCCCGGATTCGCCCAGCTCGTCTGCCGGGGGATCGGCGGGATGGGAGGCGCGCTTCTCGTGGCTGGGAGTGAACGCCACCCGCATCTCGCAGCGCATTCCCGTGGCCGCGCAGCGCGTGGGGGTGGGCACGGGCGAGCCGGACCAGTCGCTGGCTCTCCCCAACGTGCCCGTCCTTCCCGAATCGGTGTCGCTGGCGGTGAACGGCGAGCTGTGGACCCGCACCAGCGACCTGCTGGCCGCCCCCGCCGAGGTGCCGGTGCGCGACCCCACCCTGCCCCCCGGGGCCGAGGCGACCGCCGGCGGCGACCCGCGCGTGTTCGCCGTGGACCGCGAGAGCGGCGTGGTCACCTTTGGCAACGGCTACGCGGGGATGCGGCCGCCGCCGGGCGCGGCCATCGTGGC
This sequence comes from Longimicrobium sp., assembly GCA_036389135.1. Taxonomy (NCBI): domain Bacteria; kingdom Pseudomonadati; phylum Gemmatimonadota; class Longimicrobiia; order Longimicrobiales; family Longimicrobiaceae; genus Longimicrobium; species Longimicrobium sp. The sequence continues at coordinate 39,086 of DASVQP010000095.1, read as the reverse complement.
CGCCTACGCCTACGGGGGCGGGAGCGCCGGCAACGTGGGGATCGGCGCCGTGAAGACGGGGCCGCTCCTGCCGGCCGGCTTCAAGGTGGTGAACCCCATCCCCACCTGGGGCGGCGACGACGGCGAGACCACGGTCGATGCGGAGCGTCGCATTCCGCTCTCCCTGCGGAACCAGGACCGCGCCGTATCCAAGGACGACTTCCGCGAGATCGTCACCGCTACGCCGGGGATCTCGCTGGGGCGGATGGAGGTGCTCTCCACCTGGCACCCGGACGCCGGCGCGCCCGCGCCGGGGGTGGTGACGCTGCTGCTGATTCCCAACGACCCGCTGCGCCCCGACGCGCCGGTGCCCGACCGCCTCTTTCTGCAGGCCGTCTGCGCGCACCTGGAGCCGCGCCGGCTGGTGACCACCGAGGTGCACCTGCGCGGCCCCGAGTACGTCTCCCTCTCCCTGTCCGTGGGCTTCGACACCGTTCCCGGAGCCGACCTGGCCACGGTGCGCGAAGCGGTGAAGGCGGCGCTGCGCGCATTCCTGTCGCCGCTGGCGGGCGGGCAGGAGGGGACGGGGTGGCCGCTGGACAAGCCGGTGGAGGACCGCGAGCTGTGGGCCCAGGTGGCGCGGGTGGCGGGGGTGGCCTCCGTGCGCGGGGTGCGCATGTGGAACGAGGGGGGGACGGAGATCGCCACGCTGCCGATCCGCGGCCTGGAGCTGCCGCGGCTGGACCGGCTGACGGTGCGGGCGGGCGACGCGGAAGACACGGCGGCTCCCACGGGCGCGAGCGCGGCCACCCGCCGCCGTCCCGTCCCCGTCGTCCCCAAGAGCTGCTGAGGCCCGGCCATGGACGTCAACGGCACCCGCTTCCACCTGCTGCTGGGGCACGACGACTGGGTCGGCGCGTCCGGCCCCGCCGCGGGCGCCGAGTGGTCCGGCGGCGCGCTGGGGCTGGAGCGCCTCCCGGTGGTCTTTCCCACGCGCATCGCCGAGGCGCCGCCGTCGCAGGACGACCGCCGCGGCGCCGGGCGCGACCGCTTCGGCAACTGGTACGTGATCGGCGCGGACCGCCGCTCCATCCGCGCGCGCTCGCACCACGACCCCGCCGAGACGCGCTTCTGGCCCCCCGAGGCCCCGCCGCCGTGCGGCAGCGCGCCGGCCGGCGCATTCACGCCCGCCGCACCCCCGCCAGCGCCCTCACCGGTGCCCCTGCGCGGGCTGGCCGTGACCGGCGACCACTACCTGGTGGTGGGGACGTTGGAGCCGGCCGGGTTGCTGGTGTTCGACCTGGCGGCGGGGGGGCCGCCGGTGGCGCTCCCCTGGCCCGCCTCCGTCCCCTTCGCACCCTGGGACATCGCCGCGGCGCCGGGCGGGGGGGTCTGGGTGCTGGACCGCGAGCACGCGCGGCTGTGGGCGCTCGACCGCTTCTTCCGCGTGATCTCCGGCGCGCCGGCGGCGCCGCCCGCCCACGCCGCGCCCGACTTCGTCCCCGCCGGCGGGCCGGCTGCGGCGCACGTCGTGGCGGAAGACGCCGTGGGACCCATCACCCTGGACGCGTCGCTGGACGTCGGCGCCGTGCTGGACCCGGTGGCGGTGGACGCGCTGTGCGACGGGAGCGCGCTGGTGCTGGGGCGCGACGGGGCCACCGCCGCCGCGGCGCTGCACCGCTTCGCGCTGGACGGCGCGCACGCGTCGTACCCGCTGGCCCCGCTGCTGGACGAGGTGCCCGGGGTGCTGGCCGGCCTGGCGCGCGGCTTCGACCTGGCCTTCGTCCCCGGGGCGGCGTGCTCAAGGCACGACGTGCGCGGCACGGCGTTCATCGTATCCCCCAGCGGCAACCAGGCGTTCGCTTTCACCGTAGCCGGCGCGGCGGAGGGGCTGCAGATCGGGTTCGGGCGCGACTTCTACCCGATGCGCCGCTTCGGCGGGCGGGCGGTGGTGGCAGCGGGGGGCGGGGCCTGGTACGACGGCCCCGGCGGGCGCTTCGTCTCCCTTCTCGCCTACCCCCGCCCCAGCTATGAGCGCGAGGCGGTGCTGCGCCTTCCCGCGCGCGGCGGGGGGACGGACGACGAGCGCGCCTTCGACGGCCGCGAGCCCGGGTGCGTGTGGCACCGGCTGATGCTGGACGCCTGCATCCCCCCCGAGGCCTCGGTGCGCGTGGAGAGCCGCGCGGCGGACTTCCTGGAGGAGCTGCCTGCGCTGCCTTGGGAAGAGGAGCCCGCGCCCTACCTGCGCGGCGGCGGGCCCGAGCTTCCCTATCGCGCGGCCCCGCTGCAGGGCCCCGATGGGCAGGCCGGCACCTGGGAGCTGCTCTTTCAGAACGCCCGCGGGCGCTACCTGCAGCTGCGCGTGACGCTGGTCGGAAACGGGCGCACCACGCCGCGGCTGCACGGGCTGCGCGCCTACTATCCGCGCTTCTCGTACCTGGCCCGCTATCTCCCCGCCGTGTGGCGCGAAGACCCCGCCTCCGCCTCGTTCGTGGACCGCCTGCTGGCCAACGCCGAGGGCACGCTCACGGAGATCGAGGGGCGCGTGGCCGACGCGCAGATGCTGTTCGACACCCGCACCGTCCCCGCGGAGTTCCTGGAATGGCTGGCCGGGTGGATGGGCGCGACGTTCGACGCGGCCTGGGACGAGCCGCGGCGCCGCTTCTTTCTCGCCAACGCCATGCGCATGTACGCCTCGCGCGGCACCCGCGAGGGGATCGTCCGCGCCCTGCGGCTGGCGCTGGAGGCGTGCGTGGACCCGCACCTCTTCGACGACTGCGGGTGCGCCGGATCGGCCGCACCCACCGCCGGCGGACCGGCGGGGTGCGGATGCGCGGGAGGGGCGGCGCGGTCGAGCTTCGGCGTGCGGGTGGTGGAGCGGTTCCTCGCCCGCGGCTCGCCGGGGGTGGCGTACGGCGACGTGAGCGACCTGGCCGGGCCGGGGACCACCACCACCGCGCTTGCCTGGACCCCCGCGCAGGGGGCCGAGCCGCTGCACGCGCGGTGGCGGGAGTGGCTGGCCGGGCGGTACGAGACCGTGCAGGCGCTGAACGCGGCCTGGGGGACGGCCTACACCTCGTTCCAGTCGCGGCTCATCCGCCTGGCCGCCACGGCGCCGCCGCCCAGGCGGGCGGAGGACTGGCGGACGTTCCTGCGCGAAGGGCTGGGCTTCACCTACGTGCCGCCCGAGGCGCGCGAGCTCCCCCTGTGGCAGGACTTCCTGGCGGGACGCCACCGCACCGTGGAGGCGCTGAACGCGGCGTGGAAGCGCACGGGGGCGGCCGCCGCGGCCTCGCTGCAGGACATCCCCTTCCCCACGGAGATGCCGGCCGGGGGCGGGGAGCTGGGCGACTGGATCACATTCGTGAGCGTGGTGGTGCCCATGCACCGCTCCGCGCACCGCTTCACCGTGCTGGTGCCCGTGGTTCCCGGCGAGGACGCGGAGAGCCAGCGGCGCCGGCGCGACCTGGCGCGCCGCATCGCCGAGATCGAAAAGCCCGCCCACACGGTGGTGGAGGCGCGCCTGTACTGGGCCGCCATGCGCGTGGGCGAGGCGCGGCTGGGCACCGATACGCTGCTGGGCCAGGGCAGCCGCGTTACCGCGCTGGAGCTGGGCCGCGGCGTGCTGGGGGCCGCGCAGCTGGCATGGACCGAACCCTGGAACACAACCGGGCGCAGGGTGGTGGGGCGCGACCCCATCGCCGTGCGCCGCCAACCGCGGGCGACCCCTGCGAGGTGGACATGACTGCATTCGCCACGGCCGCCGCCGGCCCCCTCCGCGCCGACCCCTCCAAGCGCGTGAACTACACCCTGGGCCTGGTGCTGGGGGTCGACGAGTTCCAGCAGGAGCAGCTCTACCACCGGGCCGGCCGCTGGCGGCACAACCAGTGGCTGCACGGCTACGGCACCGTGTGGGGGCTGCAGGTCTCCACCCCCGATCCCGCCGACGCCGATCCCGAGATCCGGGTGACGGAGGGGGCGGCCGTGGACCCGTGCGGCCGCGACATCTGCGTTCCCGCCACCATGTGCGTGCGGCTGAACGCCTGGCTGGACCGCCACCGCGAGGTGCTGCAGCGCCTGTACGGCGCCGGGCCCGCCACCATCCCGCTGGCCGTGGTCCTGTGCCACCGCGAGTGCCCGGACGACGTGGTGCCGGTGCCCGGCGAGCCGTGCCGCAGCCAGGACGACGCCATGCAGCCGTCGCGCATCCGCGAGAGCTTCGAGCTGCGGCTGGCGCTGCGCGACGAGGCGCCGTGGGACTCGCCCCCCGGCGACAACCCGGGCGGCCTCACGCAGTTCCGCTTCTCGCAGCCGGAGGAGGAGGCGGTGCGCGCCTTTGGCCGCCTGCTGGACCGGGTGCGCGTGGAGGGCGGCGGGCCCGGCGGGGGCCGCGAGGCGCTGGTGGCCGCCGTGCGCGCGCTGGACGTGGGGGACGGCTGGCTGCTCCCCGGCTCACCGCCCGGAGAGGGCGACGGCTTCGTGCTGGACGAGGGGGAGGCCGGCGCGGCGATCCGCGAGGCGGTGCGCGTGTGGGCCACCGAGGTGCGCCCCCGCGTGCGCGCCGCCGAGCCGGTGCGCGATGCGTGCGGCTACCTGGCTCAGGAAGACTGCTGCGTGCTGCTGGCCGAGGTGGACCTGCCGGTGGCCCCGGGGTGGCGGGTGGCGGGGAACCCCTTTCCCGCCGACGAGGAGCGCCGCCCGGTGCTCCTGCACACCCGCCTGCTGCAGGAATGGCTCACCCACGCAGGGGGCGACTGCTGCTCCGGGCAGGTGGACACCTTTGCGACCGCCGCCCCCATCGCGCTGGACACGGTGCGGCTGTGGCTGCACCACGAAGCGGCGCTGGACCTTCCCGCCGACGCCGTCACGGTGGTGGTGAACGGGGGCGCCCTCGTGGCCCCCGGGTCGGTGACGGCGGTGGGGGGAATGGACAACGCCTTCGACGTGGTGCTCTCCCCCGGCGCGGCCGACGGCGACACGGTGGAGCTGCGCCTGGATCTGGCGCAGATCACCGACGCCGGCAGCGCGCCGGCCGGGGTGGGGGGCGACCGCCCCAGCGGCGGGCTGCTGGACCGCCACGGCCCGGAGGTGCGCGCGTACGTGGTGTTCCGCGAGCAGGCCACCGTGCTCCCCTCCCTGGGCGGCGACGTCACGGGGCCGGTGGGGAGCAACACGGTGGAGCGCATCCAGGGTCAGCGGGTGTCGCCCACGGCGCCCGCCGCCAACGGGCAGGTGCTCACCTGGAGCACCGCCCGGCGGCGATGGGAACCGGCCGCCCCCGCGACGGGGGGGACCGCGGGGGGCGACGTCGCGGGGCCGCTCGCGGACCTCACCGTCACCCGCATCCAGCGCCAGCCGGTGTCGGACGCGGCGCCGACTGCGGCGGGCCAGTTCCTGGTCTGGAACGGCACCACGTGGCAGGCGTCGGCGGGTCCGGCCGCGACGGGGCAGCTCCTGGCGTGGAGGCGCGACGAGGCCACCGGAGGCGGGCAGTGGGCGGCCACCGACCAGCCCACCCGCGCGGGGCAGTCCCTCGTCTGGACCGTCGACCCCGCGACCAATGCCGGCTCGTGGCGGCCCAGGTTCGCGGTGCAGGCGCCGGGCGGCGTGTACCGCATCGTGGCGGCCGGCAACTTCGAGGTGAGGGAGATCCCGGGCCGCGCCACCCCCCTGGGCGATGCCTACAACGCCACGGTGGTGGAGATGATCGAGCCGTCCACGCGGCAGCGGATCATCACCATGCGGGTCACCTTCGGCCGCGGCGAGGTGCCCGCCGGCAGCTACGTGGTCAAGGGGACGGCGTGGGACACGGAGACCATGCAGGTGGTGCCGCTGTTGTCGCAGGGCTCGTCGGCCGAGGGGGTGCTGGTGGCCGCGAGCCTAGCGGGCACCGAGATGCAGCGGATCGACCGCCTCACGATCGAGATCAATCGCATCGGGTGACGCCCGGAGGAGACGCGCGAATGGACGCCACCGACCTGCTGGAGCCCGTGCTCACCAACGGCATCCGGCTGAACAACTTCTTCAACGGCCGCATCCTGACGGCCGAGGACCTGCGCGCCGAGCAGCAGGCCGTCCGCGGCCGCGACCGGCAGCTCGCCCACGCCCTGGGCGAGGGAGTGGCGCACGGGCTGGAGGTGGCCGCCGCCGGGGACGTGGAGGAGACGCCCGTCCTCTCCATACAGCCGGGGCTGGCCTTCAACCGCGACGGCGACGCCGTGGCGCTGGGGCGCCCCGTGGAGCTGCGGCTGGTGAGCGTGGAGGAGGAGGCCGCCGCCGAAGCGGGGATTTTCGCCGTCTGCAAGCCGCGGCACGTGCCGCTGGAGCTCACCAACGTGGGCCTCTACGTGCTCACCGCCTCCCCCGCCTCGGCGCTCAGCGAGGAGCGTGCGCCCATGGCGGAGCTGGGAAGCGAGGGGATCGCGGGGAGCTGCGCCAGCCGCTGGGCGCTGGAGGGCGCGCGCTTCTCCGTGGCCCCCCTTCCCCTGGCCTCGGCGGGCGAGACGCCCACCCCGCTGGCGCTGGCGCTGGCGGAGCTGGTGCAGGACGTGGAGGAGAAGGTGGAGCTGGTGCGGCGCGGCGGCGCCTCGGCCACCCCCGCCGTGCGCACCGCGCTGGACCAGGAGCTGTCCAGGCTGCGCAACGGCGCCGCCTACCTGTGCTTCGGCGTGGACCGGCTCGCCGGGCAGAGCGCCTCCCCCTTCGCGGCGGAGAGCGGCTTTCCCGACCCGGAGTACGGCGCCGTGGACGGGATGCGCGCGCGCCGCGAGCTGGCGTCGTGCGAGGTGCCCATCGCCCTCTTTTACCTGAGCCAGCGCGGGGTGGAGTGGGTGGACGCCTGGGCGGTGCGACGGCCGCTCGTCCCCCAGCCCAGCGCGGGGACGCTCCCGGTGCTCCACGACCGGCGGCGCGAGGCCGAGGCGCTGGCCATGGTCCTCCAGTTCCAGCAGCAGGTGGCGGAGCTGGTGGCGTCGACGATGACCACCGCGCAGCTCACGCTGGTGGAGGCCGCGCAGCGCTTCCGCTTCCTCCCCCCCTGCGGCCTGCTGCCGCTGCGCGAGGCGGGAGTGGGGCGGGGGCTGGCGCACGCCGTCTTCTTTCGCGGCCTGACGCTGGGACCGCCGTCGCCGCTCTCCGGCGCCAAGCTGCAGCGCGTGCTGCGCCATGCGCTGCCGCACGCACCCGTCGACCTGTCGTCGCGCACCGCGCAGGTGGTGCTCTGGCGCACCCGGGACAACCTCCCGGCCGCCGGCGGGGGCTCGCCCCCGGCGCCGTACGCGGTGTTCGTGACGCGCGAGACGATGGGGCCGCGGGTGCGCGACACCCTGGCCGTGACGCTGGAGACGGCGTGGAGCGCGTGGCGCGGGGTGGTGCGCAAGCGGCTCTTTCTTCCCCCCGGCACCGACGCGGACAAGGTGGCCGCGCAGGTGTCCATCGTGAACGCCGTGCGCGACGTGATGGACGTGGCCACCCGCCAGGCGGCGCTGGCCGGGGGTAACGCGCTGGACACGCGCGACGCGCTGGAGGCGCTGCGCGAGCTGCACCGCGTGCAGGACGACCTGCAGACGCTCTTCCGCTCGTCCATCCCCGGCGTGGTGCACACGCAGGGGCGCGAGAACTTCGGCGCGGGGGTCAACGTGCGGCTCAACACCGCGCTCCCCGGCGGCGGCCGCGCGCTGCTCCCCGCCATCGAAGCCGCGGACCTGCCGGGCGCGGTGGCCGCGCAGGCCGCCATCAACCAGTTCGTGGCGGGCTTCAGCGGCGAGGGGGTGGCCAGCGGGCCCATCGTGGTCACCTACCAGAGCAGCCCGCGGGGGCTGAACCTGGTTCCCGGCGACACCGAGGGGTTCCCGCACCTGTTCACCGTGCGCAACGCCACCGACCGGCGGCTCACCTTCCGCCTGCAGGCCACCGCGGCGGGCACCGCCGGCGATTGGTCCAACGCGGTCACGCTGGAGGATGCCACGGGCGCCGTGCTCACCGCGGGCACCGTGGAGCTGGCGTCGGGGGCGCAGACCACCGTGGCGGCGCGGGTGCGCCCCCCGGCCAGCGGGATCGCCGCGGGGCAGCAGGTGGTGCTCACCTTCCGCGCCACCGTGGACCCGCCCAACGACCGCGACGTGTCTGCCACGCGGCAGCTCACCGTGTCCAGCGACGAAGGAGGGGCCGTGTCCGGAAGCCTGGAGGTGCTGGCGCCCACCAGCCTGCCGTTCAACCTGGACGACGCGCCGCCGGGGCAGGTAGGCAGCTTCCTCTTCCACGTGCGCTACGCCGGCCCCGCCACGCTGCCCAGCCCGGTCAACGTGAACGTGACGGTCACCCTGACCTCGGCCGAGGCGGTGTGGCAGGCCGAGTTCGGCGGCGTGGCGACGGCCAACCCCTCGCCCGGGGTGTTCACCACGACCGTTTCCGCCACGCTGGGGCAGCAGGTGCCGCTGGACCTGCTGGTGCTGATGCCGGCGCGCACCAGCACCGACCGCACGGCCACGCTGAACGTGCACGTGCAGGCCGCGGCCGGAGGCCCGGCGCCGGTCCCCGGCGACCTGGCGCCCCCGCTGGCGCTGCGCGTCCGCCATTCCTGAGACGGAACCACTTCAATGCATCCGCCCTCACCACGCAGGAGCGTCGCGCCATGAACCGATTCCGCACCCCCCACCTTTCGCGGCTCGCGGCCCTGGCGGCCGCCGCCCTGGCGCTGGCGAGCGCCCCGGCCCCCCTGGCCGCCGCATCGCCCTGCTCGCTCGGCTTTCTGCTCAAGGGGTCGCCCACCATCGACGGCCAGGGCGGCGACTGGGCCGACGCCTCGCGGGCCTCCTCGGCCAGCGACGCGTGCGTGGGCAAGCTCCACGACGCGGACATGCTGCCGTACGACGTCACGGTGTCCACCAAGCGGTACATGCGCGGCGCGACGCTGTACCTGGGCTTCATCTTCGAGGTGCAGGACGCCACCGAGACTTCGGGGGGAAACCTGCTGACCAACGGCGAGCGCATCGCCATCCAGTTCGACCACAACCTGAGCGGCGGCGCGCAGCTGGATGCGGCCGACATGCGGCTGGTGGTCACCCATCGCTGGGAGAGCAGCATGGGCGACCCCAATGAGGTGACGAACGTGCAGTCGCAGTGGGGCACGGGCACCATGGCGGCGGGTATCTGCGGCGGCGGCCCGCGCTGGGCCAACGTGGCCGCCCCGGCCAACTACAGCGTCAGGGTCCGCAAGGACTTTCCCGGCGGCTACCGGGTGGAGCTGGAGTTCCCGGCTTCGGCCATCGGCGGGGTGAGCGGCGACTTCGGCGTGGCCTTCCAGGTGGTGAACGATTGGGGGGTGGCGGGCCCCCCCAACTCCGCCGGCAACTCCTTTCCGGCCGCGCTCCCCTACACCACCACCGACAACGCGGTGGACGGGTGCAACAACTCGTGGCGCGTGCCCAGCAACTGGGGAACGGGCTACTGGGCCAGCGCCGCCGGCGACGTGACCATCAGCCGCCTGCCCGTGTTCTGGCAGAGCCCGGACATCGTGCCGCTGGCCTGCGGCGTCCTCGGGTACACCTACTATCCCGGCAACCCCTGCAAGCTGACGCTGCAGGCCACCGTCCACTCCACCTTCACCACGCCGCAGACGCGCAACCTGCTGTACCTGTGGGCCGACCACGGCGCCAGCCCCACCGTGTGGCGGGTGGTGGGGATGAAGAAGAACGTGCCGATCGGGGCGATGGCCAACGCCACGCAGGCCGCGGACGAATGGGCGGGGGTGCCGCCCAACCTGCCCAACCACCCGTGCGTGCGCGTCTACATCCTTCCGCCGGTGTTCCAGGCCGGGTTCGACGAGGCCGACATCATGGGCATCTCCACCGCCGCGGAGCTGGCGCAGATGGAGTCGGTGTACGGCGTGCAGGCGCAGCACTGGGCCCAGAAGAACATCAGCGCGGTGGGCGCGGGCACCCTCTGCCCCAACGCCTCGTGCCGCGTGGCCGCGCTGGAAGGGTTCGGCCCGCGGCTGGCGGCCTACTTCGGCGGGCAGGCGGGCTCGCTCTTCGCGGTGCGCCGGCTGGCGGCGCAGGAGCCCATCAGGCGGGACACCACCCGGCCGGAGCGCACCCGGCGGCCTACCCGCGTCTTCCTGGCCCCGCGCGACCGCCGGGCGCTGGGCGGCAACAACGCGCTGGTGCAGATCCGTGCCTGGGGCTACTCCGCCGCCGGCCCCGCCGACAGCCTGAAGTACGTGCTGGCCGAGAACCTGGGCGGGCTGCTGCAGGCCATTCCGCTGCGCCAGCTGGATGAGAAGCGGGAGTGGCCGCTGGTCTTTACCCTGGGCAACCCCGGCCGTTACGACCGCACCGTATTCGTGACGACGGAGACGGAGGTGCCCCGCGGCGGCGCGGAGGTGCGGGTGGACGTGCCCCGCGACGTCTTCAAGGCGAACGAGCAGCGCGTCGTGCGGGGCACCCTCACGCGCACCGGAAGCGGCACCACGCCCGGGAACGAGCCCGGTCCCACCCCCGGCGGCGGCGGCAAGGGTTGCCCCGTGAGCGCCGGCCTGGCGATGGCGGGCCTGGCGCTGCTGGGGCTGGGGCGCCGCTTCCGCCGCCGCGAGTGAGGCGGCGATGACCGTCCCCCCCACCCTTCCCGAGGGCCTGCTGGCGGCCCTGGCGGTGGTGCTCGCCGCGGCGTACGCGCTGCGGCGGGCCCCCGCCCGCGGGCTGGACGCCCGCGAGGCGTACCGCGCGTGGCTGTGCGCCGCGCTGGGCGGGACGTGCGGGGGGCACGCGCTCTTTCTGCTGTCCCACGGCGGGGGGAGCGCGGTGGAGTGGCTGTCGTTCTGGAGCGGCGGGCAGAGCGTGTTCGGCGTGCTGGCGGGCGGCGCGCTGTGCGGCGGCGCGTACCTGGCCGCCCGCCGCCTGCCCGCGCTGGACTACGCCGACCTCTCCGCGGTGGCGGCGGTGCTGGGCTACGCCGCCGCGCGGACGGGGTGCTTCCTGAACGGCGACGACTACGGCGCACCCGCCGCGCTCCCGTGGGCGGTGCGCTACCCGCCGGGCACCGACGCCTGGACGGAGCACGCCGCGCGCGGGTGGATCGGGGCGGACGCTCCGGCGTCGCTCCCCGTGCACCCGGTGCAGCTGTACCTGGCCGCCGCGACGCTCGGCATCTTTTTCTATCTCCACCGGCGGACGCTCCCGCGCGGGGCGGCGGTGGGGATCGCGTCGCTGGCGTACGGCGCGGCCCGCTTTGCCCTGGAGCCGCTGCGCGACGACTTCATCGCCGTCGCCGGACCCTTTTCCCTGCCCCAGCTCTTCGCGCTGGCCCTGGCGGCCGGCGGCGCCGCATTCCTCGCCGCGCGTACGCTGCGTGCGGGTGACGCGACCGCACCGATCCCGGCATCCCTATCCGGCGGAGCGGCGCGATGACGACCCACGCGCCCCGGCGCCGCGCCCCGGCGGACCCCGCGCTGCGGCTTCGGCTGCAGCGGATGCTCGGCGCCGCGCAGATCGAGCCGGAGGCCATGCCGCCGGCCGCGATCCTGGTGGTCCGCGCGCTGGGCGACCCCCTCCCCGGGCGAATGCGCGCGGAGGGGCGGGACGCGCACGCCTCCGCCGAGTGGGCGCGCGCCTGCCGCGGCGCGCTTTCCGGCCAGCTGCACGGCGCCGCCCGCCCGTCGCGCGGCGTGCTCCCCGCGGACGCCCCGGCGGTGCTGTTCGCCGACCAGGCGGAGCTGCTGGCCGCCTTTGCGCGCGACGCCTGCGCCGGGGTGGCGGGCGCGCGCTGGTGGTGGACCACCGTGGCGCGGGGGCTGGGCGGCTCCATCGACGCGGTCGTGGCCCTCTGGCTGCGCGATCCCCGTCACGTCCCCGCCGCAGTGGAGCACCTGGCCGGCTGGGGCGAGGCGGAGCGGGTGATGGCCGCCCTGGCGCCCGCGCAGGCCGCGCGCATCCTGGGCGCCGTGGCGCACGCATTCGAGCTGCGCGGCCTCTTCGCCCCGCCGCCGCCCTCCGTCGCGGACGAGGGGGAGGCGGAGGATGCGGATTCCGTCCATCGTCCCGGCGACCCCTCGTCGCCATCCGCCGGCGCGGCCCGGTCAGCCCCCTCCGCGAGCGCGGCGGATCGGGGGCCGGCAGCCGGCATCGCCGCGCCGTGGGAGATGGTGCTCGGGCCGGCGCTGGTGCCGCGCTCGCTGGCGCCGGAGCGGCGCGCGTTGCTGGGCGTGTCGCTGGCGCTGCACCGCGCACCGCTGATCGCCCGCGGCCCCGCCTTCGTCGAGCGGTTTGTACGCTGGCGCGCGGAGACCGCGCGGCCCCGGCCGCAGCCGCCGCGTGCGCCCGCACCCTCGTCTCCAACGCCGGATGGCCGGGCGCCGGACGCGCGGCTCGCCCCGCCCTCGTCCGCCGCGCCACCCGCCGCCGAACCGGCATCGTCCGTCCCGGCGGCAGAGGTGCCGGACACGCGGCAGGGGGCCGGGCGGTTCGCCTCTCCGCCAGCCGCGGAGGGAAGCAGCCGCGCATCGGACGAAGGGGACGCGCGCTCCGCATCCACCGAGACCCGACCGGCATCCCCCGCCGATCCGCCCGCAGACGAGCCGCGGCAGACGACGGCCGAACCCACCGCCGAACCGCCCGCGACGTCGGTTGAGGAAATCCGCCGGGTGGCGCCCGTGCTGCGCTTCACCGGCGCGCCGATCGAGACGGCGGAGACGATGTCCGCCGCGTGCGGCGTCTTCTACCTGGTGAACGTGGTGCGCTCGCTGGGCTTCTTTCGCGCGCTGGACGAGCACTTTCGGCTTCCCTCCGTCGTGGGCGGGTGGGGATGGATCGAGCTGCTCGCCCGCGCGCTGCTGGGGCCGCGCGCGGCGGGGCTGGCGGACGACCCCGTCTGGCGCGTCCTGGCCGGGCTTGACGGCCGGGAGCCGGAGGTGCCGCCGGGGATGGGGTTCGTCGCCCCGCCCGCGGAAACGCTGCCGGACGCTTGGGCGACGATCCTCCGCGACGCCGGCGCCGAATCCCCCGCCCCCTCGCCGCCGCTGGGGATGGAGCCGTCTCCGGAGCTGCGGCGCTTCCTGGACCAGGTCGTCCCCTTTGTCCGCCTGCGGGTGGAGTCGGCGCTGCGCGCGGGCGGGGCCGACGAGGGGCTGGAGAGCGCGCTCTTTCGCCGCATCGGCCGCATCCAGGCCACCCGCGCGCACGTGGACGTGCGGATGGAGCTGGACCAGGTGAGCCTGGCCGTGCGCATCGCGGGGCTCGACGCCACCCCCGGCTGGGTGCCGGAGCTGGCGCGCGTGGTCACCTTCCACTTCGCCTGAGCCCATGAGCGAGCCGCTCTTTCCCGGAGTCGCCCACGACGCGCGCGGCCACCTGGCGCTGCGCTTCTACGAGGCCGTGCTGGCCGTGGTCACCTTCGCCGGCGCCCGCGCCGCGGCCGCGGGGGGGGAGCCGGACGCCGTGCTCGACGAGCACCCCTTCCTGCGCGCCTACCTGCGCGAGCTCCCGCTGCCACACGCGGGCGACGTGCGCAGCGACGAGGCCCTGCGCTGGCTGGCGGACCAGGTGCGCCGCTGGGAGCCGCCCGTGCGCGCGCACCTGCCGCTGCGGGCGCTGCGCGGCGAGCCGGGCATCGGCGACGCGCAGGTGCTGGCGCTGCTGGTGGTGGGGATGGTGGAGGAGGACGCGCGCTTCGGCGCCCTGTTCGCGGCGGCGCAGGACGGCGCCCGGCGGCCCACGGTGGCGCTGGTGCACCAGGTGGTGGCCGGCGCGACCGACGAGGCCGACGGCGCGGCGGGCGACGCCTGGGCGCTCTGCCGGCCGCTGCTGGACGCGGGGCTGGTGGAGGCGCTCAACCCCGGCGACCCGCGCGCCGAGTGGCAGCTCCGCGTTCCCGCCCCGCTGTGGACCGCCGTCGCGGGCGAGACGCCGGCCGAGCCGCTGCCGGGGGTCCGCTGGCACCCGCCCGGCTCGTTCGCCCCGCTGGACGAGATGGTGCTGGACGACGACGCGCGCCGCCGCGCGGCCGAGGCGGGCGTCCTGCTCGGCTCCGGGCGCGCGGAGGTGCTGGTGGTGCGCGGGCTCGCGGGAAGCGAGCGGCTGGAGCTGGTGGGCGCCCTCGCGCTCGGGCTGGGCCGCGGGGTGCTGGAGGCCGTGCCGCCCGGGCCGGAGCTCCCCCCCGCTTGGCGGGTGCTGGGTCCGCTGGGCGCGCTGCTGGGCGCCGTCCCCGCCTTCGTGCTGGAGATGGGGCCCGGCGAGACCTTCGACGTCCCCGCGGGGGGCGGGTGGCGGGGGCCGGCGGCGGTGGTGGCGGGGCACGACGGCGGGCTGCGCGGCGCCGCCGCCGAGCGGGCCGTGGTGGTGCACCTTCCCCCCGAGTCCCCCGCCCTGCGCCGCCGCCACTGGAGCCGCGCCCTCCCCGGCTCGCCCCCGGCCACGCACGCCGCCCTGGCCGACGCGTACACCCTGGGCGGGCGCTACATCCGCCGCGCGGCCGAGCTGGCGCAGGGGCACGCCGCGCTCGAGGGCCGCCCCGCGGTCACCGCGGCCGACGTGCGCGCCGCCGCCCGCTCCATCAACCGGCAGCAGCTGGACGCGCTGGCCGCGCGCCTGGAAGACGGCGGCGGGTGGGAGCGCCTGGTGCTGCATCGCTCCACCGCCGCCGAGCTGCTGCACCTGGAGCGTCGCTGCCGCCACCGCGAGCGGCTGGCCGACGCGCTGGGCGGGGGGATGCCCGGCGGGATGAACCGCGGCGTGCGCGCGCTCTTCCAGGGCCCCAGCGGCACGGGCAAGACGCTGGCGGCGCGGGTGCTGGCCAGCGAGCTGGGGCTGGACCTGTACCGCGTGGACCTGTCCACCATCGTCAACAAGTACATCGGAGAAACGGAAAAGAACCTGGCCCGCGTCCTGGGCCGTGCCGAGGACCTGGACGTCGTGCTGCTGCTGGACGAGGGCGACTCGCTGATGGGCAGGCGCACCGAGGTGCGCTCGTCCAACGACCGCTGGGCCAACCTGGAGACCAACTACCTGCTGCAGCGGCTGGACAGCTACACCGGCATCGTCTTCGTCACCACCAACTCGCCCGGCTCCATCGACGCGGCCTTCCACCGCCGCATGGACGCGGTGGTCCGCTTCCACCTCCCCGAGGTGGAGGAGCGCTGGCTGCTCTGGCAGCGCCACCTTCCCCCCGGCCACGAGGTGGGCGCCGAGGCGCTGGAAGACGCCGCCGCGCGCTTCGAGCTCACAGGCGGGCAGATCCGCAACGCCGCCGTGGACGCCGCGCTGCTGGGCCTGGCATCCCCCGCGGGCATCGTGCGCGAGGGCGAGCTGGCCGCCGCGGTGGAGGCCGAGTACCGCAAGGCGGGCGCCTCGTATCCGCGGCAGCCGGCGCTCCCCGCCGCCGCGCGCCAGGACGCGCTCTCCGCCTTCCTGGGCGCCATCTCGTGACTGCCGCCTCCTCACCGCGCACCGGCGTCGCCCGGTGAGCGAGGCGCTGCGCACCCGGCGTCCGCACGCGCGGGCGGAGGGGGCACACGCCCCCGCCGCGCCAGCGCGCGCGCCGGTCGCAGCGGTGCCCGACCCTGCATCCCCGGGCGCCTCCGGGTGGGCGGCGGCCCCAAGCCCGCCTGCGCTCCTGCTGGGCGGCGCGCAGCGCAAGCCGGTGATCGGCCAGCCGGGCGATGCGTGCGAGCTCGAAGCCGACTCCGTGGCCAGCCGCGTGGCCGCCGGTCTGGAGGCGCCGGGCGAGCGCGTCTCCCGCCTTGCTCCCGGCGGCCCGCCGCGTGCCAAGGAGCGCGACGACGTGCCGGCGCCCGTCCTCCAGGCGAAGGAGGAGGAAGACCGCGACGGATCCACCCCGGTCCAGACGAAGCAGGAGGACGAAGAGGAATTCGCCCCCGCCCTGCCATTGCCGACGGCGGAAGCGGATTCGTTCCCGGTCCAGGCGAAGGAGGAGGATGAAGAGGATCCGGCCGCCGTCGTGCAGCAGTCGCGGCGGACGGACACGGATTCCGCATCGATACAGGCGTGGGAGGAGGGGGAAGAGGGGCCCGCCGCCGTGCAGCGGTCGCGGCGTACGGAAGCGGATTCCTCCTCGCCTGTGCGGCCCGAGGAGCGCGGCGAGCGCGAGGCGGTGCGGCGGATGGCGCCCGGGAGTTCCGCCGCCACGCCGACCATGGCCGACGCCGCGGCCACCTCCGTCGCCGCGCCGGGTCCGGGCTCCGCGCTCCCCGCGGGCACCCGCGGTGCGCTGGAGTCGCGGATGGGCGTGGACCTGGGCGGCGTGCGCGTGCACGACGGACCCGGCGCGCAGGCCGCCGCCGGCCGGCTGAACGCGCGCGCCTTTACCCACGACCGCCACATATGGCTGGGCCGCGGCGAAAGCGCCGGCGACGTGCGGCTGATGGCGCACGAGGTGACGCACGTACTGCAGCAGGGCGGCGTCGTGCGCCGCAAGCCGGCGTGGAGCTCGCCGGACGAGCCGGACGAAGAGCGGGAGCCACCGCGCCCCCCCTCCTCGCCCGCTGCTTCCTCAGCGGCTACCCTTCCCGCGCCCGCCGATGCGCCTCCCGCCGTGCCGGAGGCCGCAGCCCCCGCGCCCGCACCCGCCGCGCGCCCCACCGCCGACACACCCGCCGCAGCGCCAGAGGCGGAAGCCCGGCCCGAACCCGCCCCGCCCGCCGTGGAAGCCGTAGCCGCACCCGCCGGGGCGGAGGGCGCACCGGCGCCCGGGGCGACGGCGGCCGAGGGAGAGGCCGGAGGTGCGCCGCCCGCGAGTGCTCCCCCCGCCCCGGATGCCGCCGGTGCCGAGGCCGCGTCCCGTGCCGCAGCCGAGACCGCGGAAGCCGAGCTGGCCTCGGCGGCCGACGCGGCGCGTGCCGCCCTCGCCGGCGCGCCCGAGCCGGAGATGCCCAAAGGGGAGACGCCGGGGGCGCAGCTCCTTCTGGACGCGCTCGCGGATTCCGCGAGTGAGGGGCGCGCCGAGATGGCCGCGGCCGCGGGCGAGTCCATCGACACGGTCATCACCGCCACCGGCGAGCAGGCGCAGGGGATTGCACAGACAGGCGAAGAGCAGGTGGCCGCCGTCTCCGACGCAGCCGTTCAGGCCACGGGGCAGGTAGACGCCTCGGTCGCCGCCCAGGCCGCCGCGGTAGAGGGTGCCCAGGCCTCCGAGCAGGCGCGGATCGCCGGGTGGGAGAGCACCGCCACCGCCCGCGCCGGCGAAGAGGTGCAGGCCCGCGCCACCCGGATGGCGGAGGCCGGCGCGGAGCAGGAGCGCCGCGCGCTGCAGGCCGGCGAGTCAGCCGCGAGCGAGGCCGGAACCACCCTGGGCACCGCGGCCGGGAACGCGCGCGGGGAGAGCGGCACCGGCGGCGGCGGCGACC
Source organism: Longimicrobium sp. (assembly GCA_036389135.1). NCBI lineage: Bacteria > Pseudomonadati > Gemmatimonadota > Longimicrobiia > Longimicrobiales > Longimicrobiaceae > Longimicrobium > Longimicrobium sp. The sequence goes on along the minus strand of DASVQP010000095.1, from coordinate 21,754 downwards.
AGGCGGCGGCCGAGGGGCACGCCGAGGTCGCCAGCCGCGTCTCCACCGATTCCGCCGAGCAGATGGACGCGGCGGCGGCCGAGGCGCCGGCCCAGTTGACCACCCAGGCGGGTGAGGCGGCCACCGAGCTGCGCGCGCACGCCGAGCAGGCCGGAGCCGTGGTGGCAGCCGAAGCCGCGCCGCTCACGGCCCACCTGGGCCAGACCGCCGCCGCCGCCGACGCGAGCGTGGCAGGGGCCGCTCGCCAGACCATCCACGGGCTGCGCGCGCAGGGGAGCGCCGCCGGCGGGGAGATCGCCGCGGCCGAGGGCACCGCCGCACAGGCGCTGCGCGCGCGCGCCGGCGAACACCGTGCCCAGGTGGCCGAGACCGGCGCCGGAGCCGTGGACGCGCTGCGCGAGCAAGGCCAGGCGACCGCCGAGGCCAGCCGCGACATGCAGGCGCAGGCCGCGGCGCAGCTGGCCGCGGTCCCGCTGGACGAGGAGGAAGCAACTGGGGCCGGAGGCGAGGTCCGCGCCCGGGTGCGCGAGATGCACGGCGAGGCGGCGACGCTGGCCCGCGGCGCCGGGGGCGAGGTGAGCGAAGCGCTCTCCGGCGCCACGGACGAGAGCGCCGGAGCGCTGTCCACCGGCACCGAGGCGGTGTCCGCACGGCTGCGCGAGGGAGCGGAGGGCTTTGCCGCCGGGGCTGGCGAGGCCGGGCAGGCCGCGGTACAGGGGATGGGGCGCATGGCCGCCGCGGCCTCCACCGCGGGCGACCAAGCGGTGGCCGACACCGGCGTCGCGCTCGACGCCGCCACCGCTACCGCCGCTACCGGCTTCGGCGAGGCGTCCGGCGCGCTGGAGCAGGGGCTGGCCGAGCGCATCGCCGAGACGGACACCCGCGCCCGTGACGCGGTAAGCGACACCCGCGCCCGCATCGCCGAGGGGCAGCAGCGGGTGGACCGGCACCTGGAGGAAAGCGAGGCCGAGCACGGCCCGGCGGTGCAGCGCAGCGTGCTCTCCGACATCGGCGACTGGTTCGCCGAGCAGCTGGCGGACCTCTGGAACATGATGAAGAGCCCCTCGTTCTGGATCGGGCTCGTCGTCACCATCCTGCTCTTCCCAACGCTGGGCCCGGGGGCTCTGATCGTGGGCGGAGCGGTGGCTGGCGCCGTGTCGGGAATTGAGGAGAACGTGGCCAGGGGCCGCGACTGGTACGACCCCGCCGCCATCTTCCGCAACGCCGCCATCGGCGCGCTGGCGGGCACGGCCATGGCAGCCGGCGTGGTGGTGATCGCGGCCGCGGGGCTGGAGGGCGCTGCCGCCATCGTCGCGGTGATGGCGCTCTCGGCGGTGATCGGCATCGTCACCAACGTGGCCACCGGGCAGTGCTGGGACCGCGGGTTGCTCGCCAACCTGTTCCTGGCCTGGCTCTTCGCCCGCTTCGCGGGGCCGCGCACGCGCCCCGGGGGGGCGCCGGAGCCCGCCACGCCGGGACGCACCAACACCCGCGTCCCGGGATTGGCCGAGGCCATCGATCCCAACACCCCCCCGCCGGGAGGCTGGAGGTTCCAGGACACGGTAAGCACCAGCGGCGGCAAGACCACGGTGGACACTTCGGTGACCGCGCCCGACGGCTCCAGCGGGACAATGGGCCGCTCCTACGACCCGCGGACCGGCCGGTTCGACATGGATTACGCCTTCTTGGACGAGATCCCGTCTGGGCAGCGGTGGGTGCAGACTTCGCCCGAGATGGTGCCGGGACGGGGCACGCCGCTGGAGACGTACATGACCATGCGCCAGATGCGCATCCTGGAGCAGCAGGGCGGGGCTACCTTCACCGGTCCACGGGTGGTGCACATGAGCACCATCGTCAACACCCGCACCATCCTCCAGATCGCCGCGCGCGAGGCGACGCTGGGACGACGGATGAGCTCGGCCGAGCTGAACGCCTTCATTCTGGAGACGCACTCGGTGCAGTACGCGCAGAACTCCATAGTCCAGACCGGCGGGCGCATCCAGAGCGCCACCGTGACGGGCGGCCGCCGCTCACCCGCGAGCACCCAGGCCACGCCCGACGAGCTGGGAGCAGCCGGCGTGAGCCCGACGCAGCAGGTGCTGAGCGGATTCAACATTGACCTGAACGTGGTGCCGGCCAACGCGCCGCCGCCCACGCCGGGTCCTGGGCCGACCCCCGTTCCCGTTCCGCCCGGCAGCGACGGCGGCACCGACTAGAGGTGAACACCGTGTCCAGAATCGAATCCATTGTTATCGTTCCCGGCGACGCTCGGGTCACCGAGGTTTCGGACCACGGCGCCGTGGCCGTCCCGCTGCGGAGCGCCCGTCGCCACGACGCGCTTGCGGAGGCGTTGGGCCGCCGGCTGGGCGTCCCCGCCGCAGTGGCAGAGGGCGCCGTGCCCGTGCCGGGCGGCGGCACGCTCGTGGTCTGCCGCCCCGACGTGCTGGACCGCCTGGAAGAGTCGAGCCCGGCCCGGCTCCGCTGGGTGGTGGCGCTGGAACTGAGCCGCACCCTGGTGCTGGAGAAGGCGGAGGCGCTGGAGCTGGCCGCGGCGGTCGAGGTGCGCGACTACGGCGACTGGCTGACCTCGGCCGCGCGTCCCGCGGCGATCTTCGGCCGAACGGCGCTCGCCGCGCACATCGGCGCCCAGATCGACCCGGACCCGCTGCATTCGGGCACGCACTACGCCCGCATGACGCGCGCGAGGGGTGACCTTCCAGGGCTGCTGGGCGACTACCTGGCCGCGTACGCGGAGGCGTACCTGCCAGGAACGTAGGGCCACGAGGGGGGTGCCGCGTCCGCGGCGGAGATGCAAACGAGTTGTTCCGGTCCGCGATGCGCCGCCTTTTGGCGCGAGCAGCACGTATCCGGTGAGGAGCCCGATGTACGATTCCGAGGGAGCCCTGGCGTGAGCGCCGCGTCCTCGCCGCGCTCTGGCGCAGCCCGGTGAGCGAGGCGCTGCGCGTCCGGCGTCCGCACGCGCGGGCGGCAGGGGCACACGCCCCCGCCGCGCCAGCGCGCGCGCCCGCCGCTGTGCCCGGCCCCGCATCCCCGGCCGCCTCCGGCTGGGCGGCGGCCCCCGGCCCCCCCGCGCTCCTGCTGGGCGGCGTGCAGCGCAAGCCGGTGATCGGCCAGCCGGGAGACGCGTACGAGCTCGAGGCCGACGCCGTGGCGGACCGCGTGGCCGGCGGGCTGTCGGCGCCCGGCGCCGCCGTGTCGCTGCTGGGCGCGGCCGGCCCCTCCGGTCCTCCGCAGATGAAGGAGAAAGAGGATCTGCCCGTCCACCAGATGATGGAGGTGGAGGAGCATCCGACCGCGCCTCCGCCCAACGCCGTCCAGGCCGCCCCCGCCGACCCAGACGACGACGAGGGCGCCATCCAGCTCAAGGAGGAGGATAAAGACACCACGCCGATCCAGCTCAAAGAGGAAGACGAAGACGCCGCGCCGGTCCAGCTCAAGGAGGAGGACGAGGAGCCCGCCTCCGTGCAGCGGCTGGCGCCCGGGGGCGCGGCCGCCACGCCCGCGATGCAGAGCACCGCCGCGACCGCCATCTCCGCCCCCGGCACCGGCTCCGCGCTCCCCGCCCCCACGCGCGGGACGCTGGAGACGCGGATGGGCGTGGACCTGGGCGCCGTGCGCGTGCACGACGGCCCCGGCGCCAACCAGGCCGCCGCCGGGCTGAACGCCCGCGCCTTCACCCACGGCCGCCACATCTGGCTGGGCCGCGGCGAGAGCGCGGGCGACGTGCGTCTGATGGCGCACGAGGTCACGCACGTGCTGCAGCAGGACGGCGCCGTACGCCGCAAGCCGGCGGACAAGCCGAAGAAGGAGCCCGCCGCCGGCGCGCCCGCCTCCCCGCCCGCTTCCGGCGCCGCACCCGCCGCCGCCCCGAAGTCCGCGCCATCCTCGCCCCCCGCCGCACCGGCCGCCCCTGCCTCGCCCGCGCCCGCGCCGGCCGCGCCCGCACCCGCGGCTCCGGCTGCGGCGGGTGCTGCCCCGGCGTCCGCCCCGGCGGGTGCCGCACCGGCCGCGGCTGGCGGTGCGCCGGCCGGAGCCGAGGCCGCGGGGGGTGGACCCGGCGGCGGTGGCGGTCCGGAGCTCCTGATGCCGGAGCCGCCATCCGAGCTCTCGCCCGAGGAGCAGGCGCGCCTGGAAACGGTGGACCAGCGGGCCGGCGCAGCGGTGGAGGTCACCACCGACCTGCCCCCCGCCGAAGAGGAGGTGGGCGACGCCCGGGCCGCCGTGGAGGAGCCCGCCGAAGAGACGCAGGCCCGCGCCGGAGACCAGCTGGTCGCCGCCCTGGGGGAGCGCCCCGCGCCCAGTCCGGAGATCGAGGAACTCTGCGACCGCATCTACCAGGTCATCCGCGACAAGCGCCCGCCCGACGAGGACTCGCTGGTCGAGGCCGACCCCCAGGAGATGGCGCAGCAGGCCGGCGGCGAGATGAACGCCTCCGTGGAGGCCGACACCCAGAACGTGCAGGGCCAGTACGACCAGCTCCAGGAGCAGCCCGAGGGCGCGCCCGCGCAGGAGCCCGTGCCGCTGGACGCCCCGCCCGCCGGCGAAGCGCCCCCCGACCTGGCCGCCGACGCCGCCGCCCCGGACGGCGTGCCGCCCGAGGCGGTGTCGCTGGACGCCGACGTGGCCGCCTCCGGGCAGCAGATGACCGAAGCCGGGATGGACACCGAGCCCGCGCAGCTGGTGGAGAGCGGCCCCATCGCCGAGGCGCGCGCGGCGCAGGGCGAGCTGGCCGAGACGGCCGCGCGCGACCCGCAGGAGGTGCTGGCCGAGCAGCAGGCCACGCTCGCCGGCGCCCAGGCCGACATGGCCGCGCTGCAGGCCAGCGCGCTGCAGGCGCTGCAGGGAAGCCGCGAGAGCACCACCACCGCCGGCGCCGCCCAGCAGGGCGAGATGGTGGGCTCCGAGGAGCAGATGCGCACCCAGGCCGCCGCCCAGGCGCAGCGCATCTTCGACGACGCGCAGACGCGGGTGAGCACCCTGCTGGACCCGCTGCCGGCCACCGCCATGGCCCGGTGGGAAGCCGGAGTGCAGGTGCTCTCCACCGAGTTCGACCAGCACCTGGCGCGCGTGAAGAAGTGGGTGGACGAGCGCCACGAGAGCACCGCGCTGGCCGTCGTCGACTACTTCACCGGGCTGCCGGACTGGGTCACCGAGGAGTACGACGACGCCGAGAAGAACTTCGGCGACGGCGTCTGCGACCTGATCCGCGAGATCTCCCGCGACGTCAACGGCGTCATCGCCGCGTGCGAGGCGATCGTCGACGACTCGCGCACGCAGATCGCCGCCGTCTTCGAGTCGCTCCCCGCCGAGCTGCAGGGGTGGGCCGCCGAGCAGCAGGCGCAGTTCGGCGAGCGGCTGAACGGGCTGCAGGAGCGTGCGCAGCAGACCCGCTCCGACTTCACCCGCGACCTCACCCGCCGCGCCGGACAGGCGGTGCAGGACGTCCGCGCCAAGATCCACGATCTGCGCGAGGCGGCCAAGGGGCTCGTCGGCCGCATCGCCGACGCGGTCAACGCGTTCCTCGAGGACCCGGCCCGCTTCATCATCGACGGGCTGCTCAGCGTGCTGGGCATCTCGCCCGGGGCGTTCTGGGCGGTTGTGGACAGGATCGGCGCGGCGATCGACTCGATCGCCGACGACCCGATGAACTTCGTCAACAACCTGATGAGCGCGGTCGGGCAGGGCTTCTCGCAGTTCTTCGACAACATCGGCACGCACCTGCTGCAGGGGCTGATGGACTGGCTCTTCTCCGGCCTGGGCTCGGTGGGGGTGCAGCTCCCCGCCGACACCTCGCTCAAGAGCATCATCACCTTCTTCCTGCAGCTGATGGGGCTCACCTGGCCCAACATCAAGGAGATCCTGGCCCGCCACATCGGCGCCGAGAACGTCGCGCTCATCGAAAAGGCGTGGGAGCTGGTCTCCAGCCTCATCGAGATGGGGCCCGAGGGGCTGTTCGAGCTGATCAAGGAGCAGCTGGACCCGGCCAACCTGCTGCAGATGGTGCTAGACGCGGCCGTGGAGTACCTGGTCCAGGCCCTCATCCAGGCGGTCACGCCGCGCATCCTGCTGCTGTTCAACCCGGCGGGGGCCATCCTGCAGGCCATCGAGGCCATCTTCCGGGTGCTCAAGTGGATCTTTGAGAACGCCTCGCGGATCTTCACCCTCGTGGAGACGGTGGTCAACGGCGTCACCGACCTCATCGCCGGCAACATCAGCGGGATGGCGAACGCGGTGGAGGGGGCGCTGGCGCGGCTGATCCCGCCGGTCATCGACTTCCTGGCCGGCTACCTGGGCCTCGGCGGCCTGCCGGAGGCCATCGCCGACGTCATCAAGGGCTTCCAGACGCAGGTGCTCGCCATCGTCGAGCGCATCATCGGCTTCCTGGCCGAGCGCGCGCGCGGCCTTCTCCGGGCGATGGGGTTCGGGGGAGAGGAGGACAACGCGGAGGAGGAACCCGCGGGCGACCACGCATCGCTAGCGCGGCGGGCCAAAACCGAGATGGAGCGTCCAGCGCCGAACGCCCGGGATTACGCGTCTCTGCGCGAGGCCAAGCAGGCCCAGGCCAGCCAACTCGAAACGCGGTATTCGTCGCTCCTGGAGGAGGGGATTGGGCTGCGCGTGCAGTTCGGCGAGGCCGCTCCCGACGCAGGCGATCAGGACCTGGATTTCACAATTGTCATCGCGCCGAACGACACGACGGAAACGGGGAGCGTGCCCGTTCCCGCAGTCGCCAGGGGGCCGGTACAGGTCGACTTCTTGCGCCGCACGCACCACAATGCGGTTGAGTACGAGCGCCAGGTGCGGGGGCAGAACGACGCACTTCGGGCCATGCAGGTCAGCGCCTGGAGCACGAATCGCGAGAACTTCAAAAGCCGGGGGCGTGACCCGGCGTCCGCGAGCCTGCAGCAACTGGAGCGCGGCATCATACGTACGCGGATGATCGCCGGGGTGCTGGCGAACAATCCCGGCATGGGTGGAGACGCCGCCGCAGCGCTGGTCGATGCCAAGCTCGCGAACACGGCCGTTCTCCATAATCCGGACCAGGTCGCGGGCGGCAACGTCTATCCGGCCGGCGGCGTCGGCGACCTGAGCATCAACTCCTCCATCGGAAGCCAGTGGCGCACCAAGGTCACCATCCTCGACGATGCCGCGGCGCCGTTGTCGGACACGGAGAAGGCAGAGCTCACCTGGGCCGACATGAACCTCGACGTGCGGCTCGCGGGCTCCCGCGACTGAACTCCGATCCCTGAATCCAAGAGGTAGAGATGCATCAGTTTTCCAAGTTCCTCGAAGCGTACGGAACCGGCCACGACTGCCAGCAGGTGGACCCGGACCGGCTTGAAGCCCACAAAGGCAAGCTTCCCGATCCCTTGCTGGAGTTCTGGAGTGATCAGGGGATCTGCGGATACCTCGAGGGCATGTTCTGGTTCGTGGATCCCGATGCCTTCGTGGACGTTCTGGAGGAGTGGGGCGCGGCCCGCTACACCTCCTTCGCGAGGAATGGATTCGGCGACATCTTCCTCTATTCCAGCGACGGCGTGTCCGTGCTGAGTGTGCACCGCGGCGCCCTGGACAGCGTGACTCCCGACATCGAGCTGTTTCTCAACCGGTTGATGACCATCACGTCCGTCATGGACGACATGGTGTTCCGCAAGCTGCACCGGGCGGTGACAGGCAAGCTCGGCCGGCCCGCTCCCGACGAATGCTATGGCTTCGTACCGGCGCTTGCCCTGGGCGGGCCAGGTACGCCGGAGACCGTACAACGGATGAAGCTGCGCGAACATCTCTCGCTCCTGGCGCAGATCCACGGACATTGACCGGTGAACCCGCCACGCACCCTCTGGTCCGACGCGGCCCGCGCGCGCCGCTTCATCATCCCCGATGACGCCGAGTTGCCGCCGGGAGCGTTCGTCTTGCGCACCTCCCTCGGCCGCGAGCGCGCGGTGGATGAGGCGGCGGTGCTCGCCTACGAGGTGACGGCGGAGGAGGCGCAGGCGTGGGCAAAGGAGCAGCTGGGCGGCGTGCTGGGCGAGGTGCGCGGCAAGGCGGTCGGCTTCGTGGAGCGCCTGCGCGAGCGCACCGCCGCCATGCGCGAGGAGAACCGCGGGACGTGGGAGCAGGGCGTCGCGGAGATGCCGGACGAGGTGCGCGAAGCGGCGGAGCGCGCCCGCGCCGGGCTCAAGGAGCTGGGCCAGGCGCTCCAGCGCGCCGCGCGCGAGCACGGCGCACGGCCGTCACAGCCCAGCCCGAAGCCATCGGCCGGCGCCGAGAAGCCGCACGACGCGGGTCCGGCGGGCGCGAATCCCCCACACCCGGGCGCATCCTGATGCCCCCGCAGGCGCTGGTCACCGCCGCCGGCGGGCTGGGCGACGTGCTGCGCGCCACGCCGCTGGTGCGCGTGCTGGGGACGCTGGGCTACGAGGTGGACCTGCTGGTGGCCCCCGACTACGCCGGCACCGTGGCGCTGCTGGAGGGCGCCCCCGGAGTGCGCCGCCTCTTCCACGTCCCCTCGCGCTGGTCCCGCGACACGGCGTCGCGGACGGACGGGCTGGCGAAGACGCGCTACGACGTGGCCACCTTCACCTACTGGAGCCGCCAGCAGCTCCCGCCGCTGGTGAAGGCGGACCGCACGCTGGCATTCGACCGGCGCTGGGTGGCGGATGGAGACGCGGTGTGCGTGGAGCGCCTGGCCCGCGAGCTGGGGTGGACGGAGGCGATTCCCGGCCCGCTGGCGGTGCACTCGGGGCGGCGCTTCGACGTAGCGCCGGGGACGGTGGCGCTGCACCCGGGGTGCAAGGCCAACTGGCCGTGGAAGAAGTGGCACGGCTTCGCCGACCTGGCGGCGCTCCTTCCCGCGGTCGTGGTGGTGGGCGCCGAGGAGGACCGGCGGGTGGACGGCACCTACTTCGCCCGTCCGTTCGCCTGGCCGGGGCACGCGCGCGACTTCACCGGCGCGCTCTCCCTTCCCGACACGGCGGCGCTGCTGAGCCAGTGCGCGGCGCTGGTGTCGAACGACTCGGGGCTCATGCACCTGGGGGTGGCGCTGGGGATCCCCGTGCTGGGGGTGTTCGGCATCACCAGCCCGGCGCGGGAGGCGCTGTCCGCGCCCAACATGCTGCCGGTCACCAAGGGGCTGCCGTGCGAGGGCGCGTGCCGCCGCCAGCCATGGGGCCGCCGCACCTGCCCCCGCCGCCTGGAGTGCCTGCGCACCCTCACCGCCGAAGAGGTGCTCTCCCACCTGCGCGGCCGCGTCCCGGGGCTATTCGCGGCGGGGGAGAGCGCGTGGCACGAAGGCGCCGCGGCCATCCCCGCCTGACCGCCCGCACCGAAACCGAGAACGAACGCGATCGCGCATCCATGGAATCCCTTTCCGTCGCCTACTACGGGTACGTGTCCGACACCTCGGGCTACGGGCACACGGCCCGCGGCTACGTGCACGCGCTGCACCGCGCGGGGGTTGAGCTGAGCGTGGTGGACCTGTCGCGCCACCGGCACCCGCCGCCGGACGAGCTGGTCGCCTCGCTCATGGGGCGCCCCGCCAGCCCGGACGTGCACCTCTTCCACGGCATCCCTACGCAGTGGGCGCGGCTGGCCTTTCCCCTTCGCAACTGCGTGGGGATGACGGTGTGGGAAACGGACGCCATGCCCGGCCAGTGGCGCAGCGCGCTCAACCACGTGCAGGAGGTGTGGCTCCCCTGCACGCACAACGTGGAGGTGTTCGGAAAGGGGCTGGAGCGCCCCGTCTTTCGCCTTCCCCACCCCGTCTTTCCGCCGCACGCCAACGGGGATACGCCCGACCCGGCCGCCTTCCTGGAGGTGGAGGACGACGAATTCGTCTTCTACGCCGTCTTCGCCTGGCAGGAGCGCAAGGGGCCGCGGGAGACGCTGGACGCCTACCTCTCGGCCTTTTCCGCGGCCGACCGCACGGTGCTGCTGCTCAAGACCGACGCCGCCTCGGCCGCCGCCGCGCGCAACGAGGTGGAGGCGGCGCGCGCGCGGCACCCCTCCGGCGCGCGCGTGGCGCTGCGGGCGGAAAGCTGGAGCGACGCGGGGGTGGAGGCGCTGCACCGCCGCGGCGACTGCTACGTGAGCCTGCACCGCGGCGAGGGGTGGGGATACCCGCTCTTCGAGGCCGCCTGCCGCGGCACGCCGGTGGTGGCCACCGCCTGGTCCGGGCCGATGGACTACCTGGACCCGGCTGCGCACGCGCTGGTGCGCTGCACCCTGCACCCGGTGCGCCAGCCGTACCAGTACTACCATCCGCGGATGCGCTGGGCCCTGCCCGACGTGGCCCACGCCGCCCAGCTGATGCGCGCCGTCCACGCCGACCCCGCGGGCGCCCGGGTGCGCTCCGCGGCCGCAGCGGAGCGCATCCGCGCCGACTTCTCGCTCGAAGCCGTGGGCACCGCCGCGCGCGACCGCCTGGCCGACGTGCTGCGCCGTGCCGACGCACCCCGCTGGCGCCGCGCCGCGGCGAGCGCGCCGCCGGCCGAGGCGAAGCCGGCGCATGCGCCGTTCGAGGGCGCCATCCCGGTGGAGTGGTACGACGAGGACTACTTCGAGACGGGGCGCAAGAGCAACTGGTCGACCGGCTACAGCTGGAAGCACTTCGGCGGCCTGTTCGGCGAGACGGCGGCCATGCTCGGGGAGCTGCTTCCGGACGCCGCCTCGTTCCTGGACGCGGGGTGCGCCAAGGGGCTGCTGGTGCGGGCGCTTCGCGAGCGCGGGCGAGACGCGTGGGGCTTCGACGGGAGCGCCTGGGCCATCGACCACGCCGAGCCCGCCGCGCGCCCGTATCTCGCCCGCGCCTCGGTGGACGAGGCCCGGTACGACCGCCGCTTCGACGTGCTGGTAGCCGCCGAGCTGCTGCAGACGCTCACCGAGGCGCAGATCGATGCCTTCCTCCCCCGCGCGCGGCGGTGGACAGGGACGGCGCTGGTGGCGCTCATCCCCAGCTTCGACGACGAGGCGCAGCAGGCCGCGCCCCCGCCGCGCGGCAACGACCCCAGCCACGTCACCCTGCGCACGCGCGAGTGGTGGCACCAGCGCTTCCTGGCCGCCGGATGGGAGCAGGACCCCCTGCACCGGAACGTGGAGACCCTCTTTCGCCGCCACGCCCTCGCCCGGCGCATGGGGTGGAAGCTGTTCGTCTACGCGCCCGGAACGGGGCCAGGAGAAATCAGGTGATCTCTCCGGGACCTTCAGCGCCCGGCGCCGCCGGGCCGGACCTTCGAGGCACGCTCTCCATGCCTGACCTGCGTTGCTACCTCCTTACCTGCGGCGCGCGGGTGGCCGCGGGGGTCACCCGGGCCACGCTCGACTCCATCCTGCGCTCCGACTGGGGCGGCCCTCCCACGGTGTGCGTGGACGAGGCGGTGGGGGGCGACCCCAAGGCCAACCAGACGGAGAACTACCGGCGCGTGCTGGAGCGCATCGCCGCCGACCGGCCCGGGCACGCGCTGGTGCTGGAGGACGACGTGGCGGTGAGCCGCCACCTGCGCGCCAACCTGGAGCGGTGGGGGCCGGTGCGCGACGGGCGTGCTCCCCTGCTGGGCATCCTCTACAACCCCACCCTGGCCCCCCGTGGCGACGCACCGCCGGTACGGGACGGGTTCGTCGCAGACGGGGACTCTGTGTACGGCAGCCAGGCGTTCCTCATCACCCCCGACCTCGCCGACTACTGCCTGCGGCACTGGACGGACGTCCCCGGGCTGCAGGACATCAAGATGTCGCGGCTGGCGGCGCGCATGGACCCGAACGCGCTGGTGGTGCACACGCCCAGCCTGGTGGAGCACGTGGAGTCCGGCTCCACCCACGGCGCCGGGCACCACACCGCCGCCGACTTCGACCCCTGGTGGCGCGCCGGCGACGGCGCCCCGCCCGAACTGCGCTGGGACGAGGTGCCCGGGTGGTTCGACTGGCCCTGCTTCTACGAGCAGCAGGTCCGCGCCCTGTCCCACGGCAGCGTGGTGGTGGAGGTGGGAACGCTGCTGGGGCGCTCCATCATCTACCTGGCGCAGACCATGAAGGCGGCGCGCAAGGACCTGCGCCTCTTCGCCGTCGACACCTTCACCGGCTCCCCCTCCGACGCCGCGGTGCTCCACGTGGTGGAGGCGCACGGGGGATCGCTGCGGGCGGCTTTCGAGGACAACCTGGAGCGCTCGGGCGCCGCCGCGGCCGTCACGGTGTTGCCCATGGACTCGCTGCAGGCGGCGCGCGAGTTCTGCGACGCCAGCGTGGACCTGCTCTTTCTGGACGGCGACCACGCCGAGGAGGCGCTGGTGAACGACCTCCTCTGGTGGCTCCCCCGGCTCAAGCCCGGCGGCGTGGTGGCGGGCCACGACATCGACACCTACCCGTCGGTGGGCCGCGCGCTGGACCGCATGCTGGGCCGCGGCCGCTACCAGGTGGACCACGGCCAGAACCTGTGGGTGTGGCGCAAGGGGTGAGGATGGATACGCGGCCGCCGGCTCCTCCGGATGGAGATGCGGTGCTGGTGCACCTGGCCGCCGGGGTCGGCAACCTGGTGCTGGCCACGCCGCTGCTGGTGGCGTTGTACCGCATGGGGTACCCGGTGGACCTCCTGCTGCACGCCGACTACCCGCAGGCCGCGGAGCTCTTCGGCGGGTGGAGCGTGGTGCGCCGCGTGCACGCCGGCCGCGTTCCTGCCGGAGAGCGGTACCGGCACGTGATCCCCGCCGTCCCGCCCTTCTACTGGGCCCGGCACGCCCGCCCGTACGACGGCCGCCGCGACTGCGTCCCCCGCCCACCCAACGCCCTCTTCGCGCGCGACGAGCAGGGGTGGTACCTGGGTTTCGCCGAGGCGCTGGGATGGCCGCGCGGCGAGCGGCCGGCGTACACCCTTCCCGTGTCCCCGTCGGACGCGCACGGCGTGACGCAGGCGACGCTCGTCGTGGCGCCGGGGTGCAAGACGGGCGAGATGGCGGCCAAGCGCTGGCCGCACTTCCCCGCCCTGGCCCAGCGTTTCCCTGACGTCGTCGTGGTGGGCACGGCCGACGACCTGCGCGCGTTCGGCGGCGCCGCGTTCGGCTTTCCCGCGCACGTGCGCTCGCTGGCCGGGCGGCTGACGCTGCGCGAGACGGCCTCGGTGCTCGCGGCGGCAGGGGCGGTGGTGGCGAACGACAGCGGCCTGGGGCACCTGGCCGGGGCCACCGGCGTGCCCACCCTCCTCCTCTTCGGCCCCACCTCCGAGCGCGTGCTGGGCCCCTTTCCACCCAACGTCGCCGTTCTGCGCGCGGGCCTGCCCTGTGAGCCATGCTGGAACGGCGCGCGCCTCCGGGCCTGCCGAGCCCGCGTGGACTGCCTGCGCTCGCTCGACGTCGCACACGTGGAGCGCGAGGTCCGCACGGTGATGGGAACGCTGGACGAAGGACTCACGCCGGACCCGGCATCGATCCAGGTTCTGATGGATGCGGCTCCGGGAGCCCGGCACGATCCGGAGCGAGAGGCCGCGGTGCCGGCGGAGGATGCGCCCGGTTATGGACGAAGGATCGCGCTCGTCTCCCTCACCCGCTCGGGCACGCTCCCGGCACGTGCGGCGGGGGAGGACGACGATTCCGTCCCGCTGGTCTCGTGCCTGATGCCCACCCGCGACCGGCGGCGGTTCGTGCCGCACGCCATCGACCAGTTCCTGGGGCAGGACCACCCCCGCCGCGAGCTGGTGGTGGTGGACGACGGCGCCGACGCGGTGGACGACCTCATCCCGTCCGATCCGCGCATCCGCTACCACCGCGTGGAGCGGCAGGCCACACTGGGCGCCAAGCGCAACCTGGCGTGCTCGCTGGCCCGCGGCGAGCTGCTGGCGCACTGGGACGACGATGACTGGATGCCCCCGCACCGCCTATCCACGCAGCTGCGCGCCCTCGCCGCGAGGCCGGCGGCGGGCGCGTGCGGGCTGTCGCAGCTGCGGTTCTTCGACCCCGTCGCCGGGCGCGCGTGGGAGTACCGCTGGCCCGAGCGCGCGCGGCCCTGGCTGGCGGGCGGCACGCTGATGTTCCGGCGCGCCGCGTGGGAGCGGCGCCCGTTTCCCCAGATCAATGAGGGCGAGGACACCCGCTGGGTTTGGGCGCTCCCCGCGGGCGCCGTGGCCGCCATCCCCGACCCCGGCCTCTACGCCGCCCTGGTGCACGGCGGCAACACCAGCCGCAAGCGCCCGGGCGAGGCGCGCTGGCACCCGATCCCCCTGGACGTGGTCCGCGCCCCCATGGGCGAGGCCTGGAGCTTCTACGCCGCCCTGGCCACCCCCGCGCACGCAGTCCCCGCCTGAGCCGTTCAGCGCCAAAAGATCGCGCGAATCACGCCCAGCGAGGCGCCGGGTAGAAGATCCACGTGGTGGACCCGTAAGGCAGCGTGTGACCACTGTCTCTGCCGCCAGTCCCGCGCATTCTGCGGTCCCTTGACCATCCTTCACGCTGATCCGATTGTTGACCCGTGGTCCCCCCGCCCAACCCTCGCAACGCATAACGCGTGAGTTCCTGCGTCTTCAAGTTGTTGACGCCGAATTGGCCGCTTGCCGCTATCTTGATGGAGTAGACTATGATTGCCTCCTCGTCTCATCGCACCGCCTGCTTCCCGCACCCAAGTTACTCATGCAACCGATCGCATTCCGCATCAAGGACTTTCGTTCGATCAGGGATTCAGGGATCTGCCCCTTGTCGGGGGACGGGATCACGGTACTTGCGGGGCAGAACGAGTCAGGAAAGACTGCTGTGCTCTCGGCACTCCGTGACTTCGACATTATGCCGACGGAACCGCCGATGACTCCGGAGTTTCTCCCCGAGGGTGACGACGAAGCAGAACCTCAGGTGGCGATTCAGTTCAGCGTAGAACCCGACGAACTCGCAAAATTGTATCTTCAGTCAGGCATGTTGGCGCCCCCGCAATTTGCAGGATTCATCGAAACCGCGACGACCATTTGGATTACCCGTGACCTGACCACTAATCATTTCCGCTTCGACCCAGAAATAATAGCTATGTGGGAGGGATTCGATGAAGATGCTACTTCCCCAGAAGGCGAATCTGAAAGCAATGACGATACCCCTCTCGAAGAAGGGGCAAGCGCCGAGGAGCAACAACTCAAACCCGCATCTGCAGAAGCACATGCCGATGAACTGTACACCTCCTGGCCCATCTTCGTGTACTTCGACTCGTTCTCGGATGCTTTGCCTCGCGCAACGGTGGTGAGCACTTTGGTCGCTCGAAAAGGGGTTCCGCAGATCGTAATCGATTTTCTTGAACTCGCGGAGATTGATCCGAATCGCCTCATTCAACTCTCCACGGATCCCAAACAACTCGGCAATTATCTCAGCCGCAGGAACGCCGTTATCACGGGTGACTTCCTCACGTACTGGAAGCAGCGCACGGGCGGTACAAATGCCGTCGAGTTACATGCCAGATCGTTCCGGGATGAGGAAGGCACATTGAATCTCGCTTTCTTCGTGCGTGATCGCGTTGATCAGTACCCAGACCAGAGAAGTAAGGGCTTCCTTTGGTTTCTATCATTTTACCTGCGTCTCGCCGCCGCGCATAAGAAGGTTCCGAACTCCACCCGTATTCTGCTCGTGGATGAACCCGGCAGCTATCTCCACGCGCGAGCGCAGCGCGACATCCTTCATCTTTTTGAAGACCGACTTGCGGCAGGTGGCCAGCGGATCATCTATACTACCCATAGTCCATACCTGCTCCCGGCAGCTAGCCTCTACCGTGTTCGTCTTGTCGTGAAAGACCCGAGTAAGGGAACCTTAGTGCTCGATCGCCTCACCCATCCAGCGTTGCGCGGCGACGAGTTTGCAGATACGCTCTCACCCGTGCTGACCTCAATTGGTATAGACATCCAAGGAGCGTTGTCATTCGTTCGTCCAAAGAACCTACTTGTCGAGGGTATTACGGATTATCTGTATCTGACCCGGTGGGCCACGGAGTTCAACCCGGATATCGCAGAGCAGATCAACATTTTCCCTTGTTTCGGAGCAGGAACCATCCATACTTTAGCTTCATTGCTACTCGGCTGGGGATTGCAGTTCGCGGTTCTGGTCGATCGCGACACCGCAGGCACGCGGGCAAAGGATAGACTTCATCGCGACCTCCTTATCCCTCCCGAGCGCATCGTTCAACCCAAGGATGCCGTTGCTATCGAGGACGTTTTCTCCGCCGAGGACTTCCGCAAGGTGCTACTTGCACTCGATCCGAACTTCACGCTGCTGCCAGAGGAACGCCCGTCGACCGCGATTGAACGCCAGAAGATCGACAAGGTGCTTCTAGCCCGACGATTCTCCGAGCTTCATGCGGACGGGATGGAGTTCACCGGAAAAACACGGAACGCTATTCAGCGATTGCTGAAGGATATTGTAACTGCAGTAGAGCACCCCGGCTGACGCCTCCCGCCCCGCTCGCCTCACCGCCGAAGAATCTCGCGGATCACCCCGAGCGACGCCCCGCGGAGCAGGTCCACGCGGTGCAGGATGACGTGGCCGGTGGGGCCGAAGATGCGCGGGAGGTAGTCGCCGCCCTTGAGGTCCACGGTGAGGCACAAGGGGTGGATGCCGCCGCCGCGCGCTTCGGCGATGGCCTGGCGCGAGTCCTCCACGCCGTAGCGGCCGTCGCAGGCGCAGCCCGGTAGCGCACTACGGCCGTCCAGACTAACAGAAGAGAAGGCCCTGCATCGCATTAGCCGATGGCGAGCGACATCTCCTGGGGGGCCACGGATGGCGCGGTCGAAGTAGGCGGTAGCCACGTCTGAACTTCGTGGTGGAGACGTCGCACTTCTGGACCTTCACACTTCCTCCTACCGCAGCGACACCTGCGGGTCCACGCGCGCGGCGCGACGCGCCGGGAGGTAGCTGGCCAGGAGCGCGGCGCCGAAGAGCACGGCGCAGCTCGCGGCCAGCACCACCGGGTCCGCGGTGGTGACGCCGAAGAGGAGGGTACGCAGGAGGCGCGCGACGGCGAGGGCGGCCACCGCGCCCACCGCCAGCCCGGTGGCGCCCATCACCACCCCCTCGCGCACCACCAATCGCACCACGTCGCGCGCGGTGGCGCCCAGCGCCAGCCGCACCCCGATCTCGTGGGTGCGCTGGCTCACGAAGTACGAGATCATCCCGTAGATCCCCATCACCGCGAGCATCAGCCCCACCAGCGCCAGCCCGGTCAGCAGCAGGGCGCTGAAGCGCGGGCCGGCCAGGGTGTCCGCCACCACGTCGTCCATCGTCTGCACGCCGGAGAGCGCCAGGGTGGGGTCCACCGCGCGCACGGCGCGGCGCAGCGCGGGGGCCAGGGCGGCCGGGTTCGCGCCGCGCGACACCAGCGACACCGTCCGCTCCGGCCACGGGCTCTGCCGGAAGGGGACGTACATCTCCGGCTGCACCGCCTCCCCCAGGCCATGGTGGCGCACGGCGCCCACTACCCCCACCACCTCGCGCCACTCCGGCGGGTCGCCGGTGCAGCAGCCCACGCGCTTCCCCACCGCGTTCTCCCCGGGCCACAGCCGGCGGGCCAGCTCCTCGCTGATCACCACCACCTTGGGCGCGGTGGCGTGGTCCCCCTCGCCCACCAGCCGCCCGGCGCGCAGCGGGATGCGCATGGTCTCCAGATAGCCCGGGGTCACCACGCGGAAGTCCACCTGCGGCATCTCCCCGGGGCGCCAGGTGCGCCCCTCCACCTGCAGCCCCACGTTTGCGCCGCCGCTGGCCAGGGGGAGCGAGTTGACCGCCCCGGCGCTCTGCACGCCGGGGACGGCGCGCAGCTCCTCCACCAGCCGCGCCTGCGCGGCCGCGACCCGCGCCGCGTCGGGGTACCCCGCCTCGGGCAGGGAAAGGGTGGCGGAGAGGACGCCCGCGGGATCGAAGCCGGGGTGCACCTGGTTGAGGAGGAGGGACGAGCGGATCGTGAGCCCGGCCCCCACCAGGAGGACCAGCGCCAGCGCCAGCTCCCCCACCACCAGCCCCCTGCGCAGCCGGTCGCGCGGCGTCCCCATGGAGCCGGTGCGCCCCCCCTCGCGCAGCGTGCCCTGCAGGTCCGTGCGCGTAACCCGCAGCGCCGGCGCCAGGCCGAAGAGCACCCCGCTCCCCACGGCCACCACGAAGGCGAAGGCCAGCACCGGCACGCTCAGCGCCGCGTCACCCAGCCGGGGAACGCCCTCCGACGCCATCCGCACCAGGAGCCGGATCCCCAGCCACGCCACCACCAGCCCGGCCACCCCGCCGGCCAGCGACAGCACCACGCTCTCCGTGAGGAGCTGGCGCACGATGCGCCGCTGCCCCGCCCCCAGCGCCGCGCGGATGGAGATCTCCTTGGCACGCACCTGTGCGCGCGCCAGGAGGAGGTTGGCCACGTTCACCACCGCCAGGAGGAGGATGAAGCCCACGCTGACCAGGAGCACCAGGAACGGGGCCCGGGCGCCCCCCAGGACCATGTCGTGGAAGCCCTGGAGCCGGGCCGAGCGCTCGCGCAGCGGCGTCTCCTCCGGGTGCTCGCCGTTGATGCCACGGGTGACGCGCAGCAGCTCCTCCTCCGCTCGGTCGCGGGTGACCCCCGGCTTCAGCTTCCCCAGCACCAGCAGCCCGTGGGCGCCGTAGTTGCCGCGCTGCTCCGGGGTGAACACCAGCGGCACCCACAACGCCTCCTCCTGCGCGGAAAGGGTGTACGCGGCCGGGGCCACCCCGACCACCGTGTACACCTCGCCGTTGAGCCGCACCGGCTTCCCCACGATCCCCGCGTCCGCGCCCATGCGGGTCCACAGGGGGTGGCTGAGCACCGCCACCCGGTCGCGGCCGGGCTCGTCCTCGCCGGGGAGGAAGTAGCGCCCCAGCGCCGGCCGCATGGCCACCACCTGGAAGTAGGCGGGCGTCACCCGCCCACCGTACACCCGCTCCGGCTCCGCCCCTGGGGGGGCCAGGTTGAAGCTGAACGCGTCGAAGGCAGCGATCGCCTCGTACGAGGTGGTGCGCTGGCGCCAGTCCGAGAAGTGCCCGGCGGAGACCGGTCCCGGCTCCCCGCGCGATGTCTCCTGCAGCACCACTATCCGGTCCGCGTCCGCGTAGGGGAGGGGGCGCAGGAGCACCGAGTGCACCGCGCTGAAGATGGCCGTGGTCCCTCCGATCCCCAGCGCCAGCGTGAGCACCGCCACCGCCGTGAACCCCCGGTTCACCCGCAGCTGGCGCACGGCGAAGCGCAGGTCGCTCCACAGGGCGTCCACCCACTCGGTGCGTCGGCGGGAGCGCTCCTGCCGCTCGCCCAGCTCCCGGCACTCCCGCTCCACCCCGCCGCGCTCGCCGAAGCGCGCCAGCGCCGCGCGCCGCGCCTCTTCCGGGGTCATCCCCCGCGCCACGTTCTCGTCCACGAGCATCTCCAGGTGGAAGTTGAGCTCCGCCTCCACATCCGCGGCCACGTCCGGGCCGGCGATGCGCAGGTAGCGCCGCCACAGCGGCGGGGTCATGCGGGCCTCAGCGCGGGCTGGTCCGTGACGAGCAGCACCTTCCCCACCGCCTGCGCAAACCGCAGCCAGTTGGGCGACTCGGCCTTGAGGTGGGCCCGTCCCTCCGCGGTGAGGCGGTAGAACTTGGCCCGCCGGTTGTTTTCGCTGGTCCCCCACTCCGCCTCCACCCACCCGCGCTGCTCCATGCGGTGCAGCGCGGGGTACAGCGATCCCTCCTCGATCTGCAGCACGTCGTCCGTGGTGTCGCGGATCCAGCGCGCCACTGCGTAGCCGTGCATCGGCCCCCACGACAGCGTCTTCAGGATCATAAGGTGCAGCGGTCCGTGGACCAGGTCGGTCGTGCTCATCGTCTCTCCCTTTTCAGGTCTAGGGGTAAAATGCGGGGCTACCCCTGTCGGCGCAAGGGGAACGGCAGGATGAGGGATGAGGGATGAGGGATGAGGGATGAGGAACTGCGGGGATGGGGGATAGGGGATGGGGAACTGCGGGACCCCCTCTACAGCTTCGGCCGCTCGGCCTCCGCGCGCATCCTGCTCGCCGAGATGGCGTGCGGGACTCGGTTGGCCGGATTGATGTTGACGAATCCCGCCCGCAGGTCGGACACCTTGATGTAGGGCACGTCGCCCACGCGCCGGCCGGCCGAGGGCGAGCCGTGGCCGCCCCGGACGGTGATGGCCTTGGACTTCACGAGCTCAGCCAGCCCCCCGCCCAAAAACGAAGCGGCCCCCGGTTCATGTGAGCCGGGGGCCGCTGTCCATCCTCCGAGCCCGTGTACTACCGACCTCGCGCCCGCGCCGCCATGTCGAGGATGTCGTCCAGCGGGTTGCCGTTCCCGTTCAGGTCAAGCATGGCCCCAAGGCCGCCGCCCCCCTGCGCGCCCGACGCAGGCGATCCCTGTCCTCCCAGCAACCCGCCGAGCAGCCCACCCAGTGCACCTCCACCCGCCGATACGGCTCCCGCGCCGCCGCCCTGGCGCGCCATGTACCCGGCTACCAGCATGGCGAGAAGCGGCAGCATCCGCTTCAGCAACGCGGGATCCAGCCCGGTCTGCGTGGAGGCAGACTGGGCCACGGTGCGGCTCACCTCCTTCGAGCCGAAGATCTGGCCCAGCACGGCATCTCCGGGGGCAGCGTCAGTGGGGCCAGGGCTGACGACCTGATCCGCCAGACTGGGGCCTCCCAGTTGACCGAGCAGTCCGCCGAGTCCCTCCGGGCCGCCTGGCGACGACTGTGCCTGCTTCTTGAAGCCACCGAGGATCGCGGGAAGGAGCGCCGCCGCACCCGCCGACGCCTGTGTCTCGGGGATGCCGAGCTGCTGGGCGATGGCGCCGATGCCACCCGCCTGATTCAGAATGTCCGTGATCTGCATACGGCCGTCCTTCCGCTGCGGGTGGGCCTTCAGTCGAGCAGATCGCCCGGAATGTTGCCGCCGTTGGCGGCGATGCGGGTCAGCACGGTCTTGTGCAGCCACGTGTTCATCTTGGCGGAGTCGTCCATCAACTCGGGCGGGCAGTGCAGTTCGGTCGCCAGCTCCTTGCGCGCCGCGTAGCTGCTGTCGATGCCGAGGAGGGTGAGCAGGTCGACGATGGAATACCGCCAGTTGAGCTTCCCAGGGTATGCCGCCGCACGCTTCTCCAGATCGGCTACCACGTCCACGACCGCAACCGGCGCGGGGGCGGGGATCGCTCCGGCACCCGGGGTCCCGGTAACGGAATCCCCAGCCGGCGAAGGGGTGCTGGCGGGAGCAGCGGGAGCAGCGGGACGGGAGCCCAGGCCGAGCGAGGATAGGATGTTGCCGAAGATGCCCATGGCGGTGCCTCCGTGTAGTGGCTGGCCCAGCCTGCGGACCGATTGCCCGGGAGGTCGGCCTGCTCACACAGGCAACCTATCGGCGGCGTTCGTCCCTGTCTATCGGTATGAGGGTCAACCTTCATTCTGCTGCCCGCGGCCCCGGCTGAATGCTGCCCCGCTGCGCGACCATGCGCGCACCCGGACGCGTCACCGCCTAAAGATCTCGCGGATCACGCCGAGCAGCGCGCCGGGGAGCAGGTCCACGCGGTGGAGGATGACGTGGCCGGTGGGGCCGAAGATGCGCGGGAGGTAGTCGCCGCCCTTGAGGTCCACGGTGAGGCAGAAGGGATGGATGCCGCTGCCGCGCGCCTCGGCGATCGCCTGGCGCGAGTCCTCCACGCCGTAGCGGCCGTCGTAGGCGTCCTCGTCGTTGGGCTTGCCGTCGGAGAGGATCAGGAGGAGGCGGTGGCCGGCGGGCTGCTGGCGGAGC
>DASVQP010000094.1 GCA_036389135.1 Longimicrobium sp. | reverse complement strand
CGCCGCCTTCGACGCCTCGCCGCGCGACCTGCGTGCAAACTGGCGTTCGGTCGCGAGCCTCGCCCTTGGCGCGGTCGTACTCACCATTGCCGTGGTGGCGCTGGTCGCCAAGGGGCTCGTCCCGGATATGCCATGGGGCGCGGCGATCGCCCTCGGCGCGATCGTCGCGCCGCCGGACGCGGCAGCCGCCACCACCGTGCTGAAGCAGCTCCGACCGCCCAATCGGCTGCTCGTGATTCTGGAGGGAGAGAGCCTCTTCAACGATGCAAGCGCGCTGCTCGTCTACCGCCTCGCGGTGAGCGCGACGCTCACTGGGGTCCTGTCGGGGTGGAGCGTACTGCCGACTCTGCTCTTCGTCACCGTTGGCAGCGTTGCGCTCGCGCTCATCCTCGCACCGCTCACGCTCGCCGTGACCGCCCGCATCCACGACGTGGCGACCGCGGTCGTCGTGCAGTTCTGCACCACGTTCGGGGTGTGGCTGCTCGCCGAGCAGCTGCACCTCTCGGGGATCATCACGCTGGTCGTCTTTGCGATGGCCGCGTCGCGCCGCGCGCCCCAAATTCTACCCGCGCGGATTCGCATCCCGGCGTGGGCGGTGTGGGAGGTCGCGGTGTTCGTGCTGAACGTGCTCGCGTTTATCCTGGTAGGCTTCCAGCTCAAGTCGATCGCCGGGCGTCTTACCGAGGCGACCGGAGTTCAGTACGTGGCGGTGGCGGCGGCCGTGTGCGTAGCAGTCATCCTTGCCCGGATTGCGTGGGTGAGTGGCGCGGCGGCATTCACACGGTGGCGCAGCGCCGCACGCCCGAACGGAAAGCCCGATGCTGTCGGGCTGACGGCCCGTAGCGCCGCGGTGGCGGGATGGTGCGGCATGCGC
This sequence comes from Longimicrobium sp., assembly GCA_036389135.1. Classification (NCBI taxonomy): domain Bacteria; kingdom Pseudomonadati; phylum Gemmatimonadota; class Longimicrobiia; order Longimicrobiales; family Longimicrobiaceae; genus Longimicrobium; species Longimicrobium sp. The sequence continues at coordinate 1,276 of DASVQP010000094.1, read as the reverse complement.
GGCACGGTGACGCTGGCCGCCGCGCTCGCGCTGCCAACCGGCGGTGAAGGCGGGGCCCCGTTCCCCTACCGCGATCTGATTGTCGTCACCGCATTCGGGGTGGTCCTCGGCACACTCGTGCTCCAGGGGCTCACGCTGCGGCCGCTCCTGCTGCGCTTGCGGCTGGAGGATGACGGGACGGTGGAACGCGAGGTGCGGCGCGCACGAGTCGAGACGCTCCGGGCGGCGGTCGCGGCCGCAACGGCGTATCCGAGCGCCCCGACCGCGAAGCTCGTTCGGTATCGTTACGACGTCCAGCTCCGTCGCGCAGAGGCGGAGTTCGCCCGCGATAGCGCGGATATGAACGGCGCCGCGTCCTCCACGGCGTCGCCGGCGACCGCCACACCCGCCGTCGATCAGGACGCCGACCCAGCGATGGTGCGCGCCGCGACCGAAGCCCAGCGGCAGCGCCTGGTAGCGCTCCGGGCCGACGGCACGATTGGCGACGCCGCGTTCCAGCGGGTGGAAGAGGAGCTCGACTGGGCGGAACTCGACTGGGCGCAGCTTCTGCGGGCAGGGCGGCGGGCGGACGAAGGGGGATAGTCCTGGGCGGCGCGGTGGTCGCGACGGCTGGAAGGTCACGCGCGCCCACCCGCCGGGTTCGTCAGACAATCCAAGCCAAGAACCAGGAGATTGAGGAGACTATCTGCAAAGCGCACATCACGCTCGATGCTTGCACACGGCAACGAACACGGCCCAGAACGTAAGGGAGGATACGAATGACGACTGTAAGCGTTCGGTACATCGTCGATGACGTTGACGCGGCCATCACGTTCTACACGCAGCTGCTGGGGTTCAGCCTCGTGCTTCACCCCGCCCCTGGTTTCGCAAGCCTCGCGCGCGGCGACCTGCGCTTGATGTTGAACACGCCTTCGGGAGCAGGCGGCGCGGCCCAACCTATGCCGGATGGCCGAACACCGGAGCCGGGCGGCTGGAACCGTATCCAACTCGAGGTCTCTGATCTTGCCCGCGAAGTCGAGGCGCTGCGTAAGCTTGGGGCGCGCTTTCGCAACGATATTGTTGTCGGCAACGGCGGTAAACAAATCCTGCTCGACGATCCGGCAGGTAATCCTATCGAACTCTTCGAGCCTCATGGGGGCTGAGGTTCCTGCTCCAATTCAGAGCGCCACCGCGACAGGACCGCCACAAGCGGTCAGGCCATCCGTAGGCGAACACGGCTATATCTCGGTGCGCTGAGCAGGAAGCCGTTCTTTGCAACGAAAAGGCCTCCTCCTTC
>DASVQP010000093.1 GCA_036389135.1 Longimicrobium sp. | reverse complement strand
ACACCGGGTCCAGCGGCACGTAGCACCCGCCGGCCTTGAGCACGCCCAGCACCGCCGCCACCATCTCCACCGAGCGCTCCAGGAAGAGCGCCACCCGCACCTCGGGCCCCACCCCCAGCCCGCGCAGGTGGCGGGCGATGCACTCCGCGCGCGCTTCCAGCCCGGCGTAGCTCAGCGACTCGCCCTCGCAGGTCACGGCCACGGCCGCCGGCGTGCGGGCCGCCTGCTCCTCGAAGCGGTGGTGGAGGCACCGCCCCGCCCCCATCCGCTCGCGCACCGCTCCCCACTCCAGCACCCGCTCGCGCTCGGCCCCGCGCAGCAGCTCCAGCCGGGAGAGCCTCGCGTCCGGATCGGCCACGGCATCACCCAGCAGCGTGGCGAAGTGGGCCGCGAAGCGCTGGGCGAAGGCGTCGTCGAAGAGATCGGCGTCGTAGTTGAGGACGGCGCGCAGCTCGCCCCCTCCCTGCTCCACCAGCAGCGACAGGTCGAAGCGCGCGATGCGACGCTCGATGGGCTCCGTGGTCGCCACCAGCCCCGGGAGCCGCGCCGCGGCGCCGGGGGCGTCGTACAGCGCCAGCATCGCCTGGAAGAGGGGGGTGCTGCTCAGCGCACGCTCGGGGCGGAGCTCCTCCACCACCCGCTCGAAGGGGAGCTGCTGGTGCTCGTACGCGCCCAGCGCCGTTTCGCGTACGCGCCCCAGCAGCTCGCGAAAGGTGGGGTCGCCGCCCAGGTCGGTGCGCAGCGCCAGCGTGTTGAGGAAGAAGCCGATCAGCCCCTGCGTCTCGCTACGCCCGCGGTAGGAGATCGGCGCGCCCACCACCACGTCGTCCTGGCCGCTGTGCCGGGCCAGCACCGCCTGAAAGCCGGCCAGCAGCGCCATGTAGAGGGTGCACCCCTCCCGCTGCGCCAGCGCCAGGAGCCGCGCCGTGAGCTCCGGCGCCAGGGTGAAGCGGTGGTCCGCCCCGCGGTGGCGGCGCACCGCGCCCCGCGGCCGGTCGGTGGGGAGCTCCAGCAGCGCGGGCGCGCCGGCCAGCCGCTCCCGCCAGTACGCCAGGGGCGCCTCCGCCGCGTCGCCGTTCAGGCGCTTCCGCTGCCAGGCGGCGTAGTCGCCGTACTGGATGGGGAGGCTGGGGAGCGCCGCGTCCTCACCCCGCACCTCCGCGGCGTACAGGGCGGAGAGCTCGCGCAGCAGCACCTCCAGGCTCCACGCGTCGCTGGCGATGTGGTGGAGCACCAGCGCCAGCACGTGCTCCCGCGCGGAAAGGCGGAAGAGGCAGGCCCGGATCACCGGGGCGGCACCCAGGTCGAAGGGGCGCTCGGTGGCCTGGGTGAGGGCGCTCGCCAGCCGCGCCTCGCGCTCGGCTTCGGGGAGCGCGTCCAGCGCTTCCACCTGCAGCTCCGCCCGGGCCCCGGCCTCCGCCACCTGCACCGGCCGCCCATCCACCACGGTGAAGCGGGAGCGGAGCACCTCGTGCCGGCGCACGATCCCGTCGATGCTCCGCCGCAGCGCTTCCACGTCCAGCGCGCCGCGCAGCCGCAGCGCGAACGCCGTGTTGTAGAGGGAGCTTCCCGGCTCCAGCTGTTCCCAGAACCAGAGGCGCTCCTGGGCGAAGGAGAGCGGGTAGCTTCGCGCCGCCGCCCGCTCCCGCAGGAGCCGGGCGAGGAGGGCCCGGCGGTCCTCCCCCGGCTCCAGCACCGGTTCCATGCTGCTCATCGCGAGTGTCCTTCGCCCGCCAGGTCGCTCAGCAGGCGCTCCACCTCCCCGGCGGAGAGCTGGTCCAGCCGCTCCAGCATCTCGTCCGCGCTCCGCGCGCGCTCGATCTGGTCCTCCCCGGCGGAAACGAGCATGGGGGCCAGCGCCACCACCGTGGGGGTGCGGAAGAGGAGGTGCAGGGGGAGCTCGGCCCCCATCCGGTCGCGCACCCGGGCCACCACCTGCGTGGCCAGCAGCGAGTGCCCGCCCAGCGCGAAGAAGTCGTCCTCCACCCCCACCCGCTCCACCCCCAGCACCTCCGCCCAGATCCCCGCCAGCGCCGACTCCACCTCCGTCCGCGGCCCCACGTACCCCCTCCCTCCATACTCCGGCGCCGGGAGGGCCTTCCGGTCCACCTTGCCGTTGGGGGTGAGCGGGAGCGCGTCCAGCACCACCACCGCCGCGGGCACCATGTACTCCGGGAGCCGGGCGCGCACCGCGTCGCGCAGCGCGGCCGGGTCCGCCACCGCCACCACGTACGCCACCAGCCGCCGGTCCCCGGGCGTGTCCTCGCGCACCACCACCACGGCGTCGCGCACCCCCGGCTCGGCCCGCAGCGCCTCCTCGATCTCGCCGGGCTCAATGCGGAAGCCGCGCAGCTTCACCTGGTCGTCCACGCGCCCCAGGAAGTCCAGCTCGCCCCCCGCCCGCCACCGCACCCGGTCGCCCGTGCGGTACATGCGCGCCCCCGGCTCGGCCGCGTACGGGTCCGGCACGAAGCGGCTGGCGGTGAGCCCCGGCCGCCCCAGGTAGCCGCGCGCCACCTGCGCCCCGCCCAGGTACAGCTCCCCCGGCACCCCCGTGGGCACGGGGCGCAGCGCCGCGTCCAGCACGTAGGCGCGCACCCCCGCCACGGGGCGGCCGATGGGGATCCCCTCCCCTTCCTCCGCCCCCGTCACGCGGTGCCAGGTGGCGTCGATGCACACCTCGGTGGGCCCGTACAGGTTCACCACCTCGGCCGCGAGCTCCGCCGCCAGGGTGCGGGCGAGCTCGCCGGGGAGAGGCTCGCCGCCGGAGAAGAGGCGCCGCAGTCCGCGGCACGAGCGCAGCCCCGCCGCCAGCAGCGGGCCCAGCAGCGAGGGCACCACCTGCAGCACCGTCACCCCCTGCTCGGCCACGGTCCTCACCAGGTACTCCGGGTCGCGCTCGCCGCCGGGGCGGGCCAGCACCAGGCGCGCGCCGGCCAGCAGCGGCGCGAACAGCTCCCACACCGAGGCGTCGAAGCCGAAGGGGGTCTTCTGCAGCACCCGGTCGTCCGCCCCCAGCGGCAGCGCGTCCTGCATCCACCGCATGTGGTTGACGGCGGCGCGATGCTCCACCGCCACCCCCTTGGGCATGCCGGTGCTGCCGGAGGTGTAGATGACGTACGCCAGGTTGCCGGGGCCGGCCCCGGGGCGGGCGTCGGAGCGGGCGTCGCTCCCGGCCTCGCCGATGCACACCACCTCCACCGGCTGCCCGGCGAAGCGGTCCCGCAGCGCCTCCTGCGTGAGGAGGAGCGAAGCGCGCGAGTCCGCCAGCACGTAGCGCAGCCGGTCGGCGGGGTACGACGGGTCCAGCGGCACGTATGCGCCGCCGGCCTTGAGGATTCCCAGCACCCCCACCACCATCTCGGCCGAGCGTTCGGCGCAGAGCGCCACCCGCACCTCCGGCCCCACCCCGCGCCCGCGGAGGCCGCGCGCCAGGCGCTCCGCGGCGGCGTCCAGCTCCCGGTACGAGAGCGTGCTTCCCTCGCATACCAGGGCCACCGCCCCGGGAGTCCGCCGCACCTGCTCCGCGAAGCACTCGTGGAGGGTGCGGTCCGCGGGGAAGGCGGGGAGGGTGCCGCTCCACGCCCCCAGCACCTCCCGCCGCTCGTCGCCGGCCAGAAGGGGGAGCCCGGCGATCCCGCGGTCCGCGTCGGCCACCACCTCGGCCAGCAGCGCCAGGTACTGGCGGAGCATGCGCCGGATGGTGCTCCCCTCGAACATCTCCACGCTGTACGTCCAGATCAGCGTGAGCCCGCCCGGCTCCCACCCGTAGCTGAAGCCGGCGGCGTAGGGCGGCCGCGGGATCCCCACCACGTCCATGTCGAACTTGGAGGAGCCGTTGTTGAGCCCTTCGCGCACCGTCACCTTCAGCCCCGGCACCTCCACCTGCGGCATGGCCGCGTCGTGGAAGCTGAACCCCACCTGGAAGATCGGGTTGAACCCCAGGTTCCGCTCCGGCTTCAGCGTACGGACCAGCTCGTCGAAGGCCATCTCCTGGTGGGACTGGGCGTCCAGCACGGTGGTGCGCACCCGCCGCACCAGCTCGCGGAAGGTGGGCTCGCCCGAAAGGTCGGTGCGCATCACCACCATGTTCACCAGCATGCCCAGCAGCGGCTCCGTCTCGCGCAGCCGCCGGTTGGCCAGCCCCGAGCCCACGCACAGGTCGTCCTCGCCGGTGTAGCGGCGCAGGAGCACCAGGAAGGCGGCCAGCATCACCATGTAGGGGGTGGCCTGCTCCGTCCGCGCCAGCGCGCCCACCGACTGGTAGAGGGCGGCGGAGAGCTCCACCCGCTCGTCGGTGCCGCGGAAGGTGGGGCGGGGCGGGCGCGGCCGGTCGCGCGGGAGCGCCAGCAGCGGCGGGGCGCCCTCCAGGTTGCGGCGCCAGAACTCCAGATGCGCGGCGGCGGATTCGCTGCGGATCCACGAGCGCTGCCACCCCGCGAAGTCGGCGAACTGCACCTCCAGCTCAGGGAGGGGCGAGGGGAGGCCGGCCGCGAAGGCGCGGTAAAGCTCCAGCAGCTCTCCCAGGAAGCGGTGGAACGACCACCCGTCGTGCACCAGGTGCTGCTCCACGTGCGCCAGCCAGTACCGCTCGTCGTCCAGCCGCAGCAGCGTCCACCGCACCAGGGGAAGCTGGTCCAGGTAGAAGGGAACGCGGATCTCCGCCTCCACGCGGCGGTGCGCCGCCCCCTCGCGCGCCTCGCGCGGGCCGGAGCGGAGGTCCACCACGGGGAGATCCACCGTCCACGGCTCGTGCACCTGCTGCACGGGACGGCCCTGCACCTCGGGGAAGGTGGTGCGGAAGATCTCGTGGCGCCGCACGATCTCCTGGAGCGCCGCCCGCAGCGCTTCGGGGTCCAGCGCGCCGTTCAGCTCCAGCACCGTCTGGTAGTGGTACGCCTTGCTCTCCGGGTGGAGGCGCTGGAGGAACCACACCTGCTCCTGCGCGAAGGAGAGCGGCGCCGGCCCATCGCGCGGGGCGGGGACGATGGCGGGAAGGCGCGGCTCCATGCGGATGGCCCCCGCGTCCAGCTGCTCCGCCAGCCCGGCGATGGTGGGGGTGGTGAACAGCGCGTGCAGCGGAAGCTCGATCCCCAGCTCGTCGCGGATGCGCGAGGCCACCTGCATGGCCAGCAGCGAGTGGCCGCCCAGGTCGAAGAAGCTGTCGTGCACCCCCACGCGCTCCACCCCCAGCACCTCTCCCCAGGGCCCGGCCAGAGCCCTTTCGGTGGCGGTGCGCGGCGCCTGGTAGCGCCCGGCGTCGCCCGTGAACTCGGGCTCCGGAAGGGCCTGGCGGTCCAGCTTGCCGTTGGGCGAAAGGGGGAGGCGCTCCAGCAGCATCACGGCCTGGGGCACCATGTACTCCGGAAGCTCGCGCCCCACCGCTTCTCGCAGCGCGGACGCCGAGGCACCCGCCTCCGCCACCACGTAGCCCACCAGGCGCTGCTCCGCCCCCGCGCCGCGCACCGCCGCCGCGGCCGCCCGCACCCCCGGCTGCCGCGCCAGCGCCGCCTCCACCTCGCCCAGCTCCATGCGGAAGCCGCGCAGCTTGACCTGGTCGTCCACGCGCCCCAGGAAGTCCAGCTCGCCCCCCGCCCGCCACCGCACCCGGTCGCCCGTGCGGTACATGCGCGCCCCCGGCTCGGCCGCGTACGGGTCCGGCACGAAGCGGTCGGCGGTGAGCCCCGCCCGCCCCAGGTAGCCGCGCGCCACCTGCGCCCCGCCCAGGTACAGCTCCCCCGGCACCTTCTCGCCCACGGGGCGCAGCGCCGCGTCCAGCGCGTAGGCGCGCACCCCCGTCACGGGGCGGCCGATGGGGATCCCCTCCCCTTCCTCCGCCCCCGTCACGCGGTGCCAGGTGGCGTCGATGCACACCTCGGTGGGCCCGTACAGGTTCACCACCTCCACCCCGGCCAGCCGCTCCCGTGCCGCCGCGGCCAGCGCCGCCGGCAGCAGCTCGCCGCCGGAGAGGAGCCGCCGCAGGCTCCCGCACCGCTCCAGCCCCCGGCACTCCAGAAGCGCGCGGAGAAGCGAGGGCACCACCTGCAGCACGGTGACCGACTCCGCGGCGATGGTGCTCACCAGGTACTCCGGGTCGCGCTCGCCGCCGGGGCGGGCCAGCACCAGGCGCGCGCCGGCCAGCAGCGGTGCCACGATCTCCCACACCGAGGCGTCGAAGCCGAAGGGGGTCTTCTGCAGCACCCGGTCGTCCGCCCCCAGCGGCAGCGCGTCCTGCATCCACCGCATGTGGTTGGCGAGCGCGCGGTGGGTGACCCCCACCCCCTTGGGGCGCCCCGTGGAGCCGGAGGTGTAGATGACGTACGCCAGCTGCTCCGGGGCCGGCTGCACGGCTGGCTGCGCCGCGCCGTCCGCCCCCGGCTCGTCCAGCCGCACCCGCGTGACTCCCGGCGCCGCGGGAAGCCGGCCCTCCAGCGCGCCCGTGGTCACCACCACCCCGGCCCCGCTGTCGGCCAGGATGTAGGCGAGGCGGTCGGCCGGGTAGCCGGGGTCCAGGGGGAGGTAGGCGCCCCCCGCCTTCCACACGCCGAGCACCGCCACCACCAGCTCCACCGACCGTTCCAGGCAGATCCCCACCCGCACCTCGGGCCCCACCCCCAGCCGCCGCAGCCGCACCGCCAGCTGGTCCGCGGCCGCGTGCAGCTCCGCGTAGGTGAGCGCGGCGTCCGCGGAGGAGACCGCCACGCGCTCCTCCCATTCCGCTCTGATAGTCGTCAAATCCCATGGTACGGAGGTGGCGAAGCTTGCAGAATCGTTCTCCGCCGGCTCGTACGTCGAGTTTTCCACCGGCTCCAGGATCGTGATTTCGGACATAACCACCGCGGTTGGCGAGGGGATCAGGAAGGCCCGGCTCGGGCCGGGTTCAGCGTCGCTTCGGCTACGGGACCAGATGCTGTGGATAGGCCGGCGCGCGATCGCAGCCGGATGTGCGCGCGCTCAGGGTGTGTCCGCCGGGGGAAAAGGATACCCCGGCGGGGCAGTGGACTTCAGGCAGTTCCCCAGATCGCACGGATCGGGAGAAGCTGCTTTTCGCTCTTAATAGGACTTGCTTCGGATCTAGATACGGGCGGTTGTCGCAAACATGCGGCTCCCGACAGGCGATGCAGGTAGCATGCCGTTTGCATCACGAAATTGCGGCTTGCGTGATGCCGGATCGCACCCCCTCCAGGGCTCCCGGACGCCCCGCCCACACCCGCCAAGGATGGGGAAGATGGCCCCGATCATGGAGTTGAGGAGTGCCGCCCGTGCCCGGCGGGCCGCGAGCCGCGGGGCACGCCCGCCGGAACAGATGTGCGCTCCCCCGCCCGCCGTGTGCCGCGCGGGGGAAGCGTGAATCCCGCGCACTCCCCCTGGACGCTGGCCTCCACCCTCCGCCCGGTGGAGCCCTACCTCCCGGAAACGCTCGTTCCCCCCGGGGCGCTCGCACGCCTCCTGGGTCTGGGCGAGCGCCTTCCAGCCCCGCTCTCCACCTGCATGTACCTGGAGTGCCGCCTCACCGGCCCCGCGCACCGCACCGACCTGATCGTGCGCGTAGGGCCGGAGGGGAGAGACATCCTGGCGGGGCTGAACCCCGTTCTGCACCCGGACCCCGCGATCCACGCGGACCCGCGCTGGGCCCGGCTCGCCGCGCTCTGCCGGGAGTGGGCGGACCCCGGCTCGCCCCTCTTCCGCGAAGTGGCCGCGCTGTGGCTGGAATTCGACCTCCCGGCGGGCGACGACACCGCCCTTCCCCCACCCGGCGTCTTCGTGGAGTGGACGGAGCTCCTGCGCCCCCGCGGCGCCGGGGAGTACGAGCGGCTCGCGCGCGCCGCCCTCCGCCCCCTCTTCACCGACGGCGTTCCCCCGGCGATCCTGGCGACGCTGCGGCGCTGCCTGGGGGAGCTTCCCGCGGGGGCCGCCCTCCCCTACGTGGGGCTCCTCCTCCCCCGCGGCGAGCACCAGCTGCGGCTCTGCCTGGCGGGGCTGGACCGGCACGCACTGCCCCGCTACCTTCGCGGGGTGGAGTGGCCGGGCCCGCCCGCCCCGCTGCGGCGGGCCATGGGCGAGCTGGCCCGCTTCCGCCCCGGGGCCCCCCGCCACTCCCCCGGGCTCGTGCACCTGGACGTGGGCGGCACGGTGCTCCCCGTGGTGGGGCTGGAGTATCCCTGCTCCCGCCCGGAGCAGATGCGCGGCCGCATCGCCGAAGCCGCCTTCCTCGACCACCTGGTGGAGGCGGGGCTCTGCGACCCCGGGCGCCGGGCCGCGCTGGAGGGGTGGCCGGGGTACGCGCCGCACCGCTTCGGGCACCAGCTGTGGGAAAGCCTCGTGCGCCGCAGAATCAACCACGCCAAGATCACGCTGGATGACGAAGGTCAATTAAGCGCCAAGATCTACCTGGTGGTGGAGCACGGCTTCCACCCCGCACAGAGCCGCGCCCGCGCGTAGCGCGCCTTCTGGGGGGCGGAATCAGGAGAGGGCGAAGGGTCTCTTCGGGCCAGCGCACGGACGCACCTGGCACCTGTTTTGCGGACAGCAATAACGCAGGATTTTCCTGCCGACGCAAGTCCTCCGTCCTCTGGTGGCAACATGGCCCAAGACCCTCGCAACGAGCTTCTCGAGCGCGTAGTTCAGCGCGCCACGGTGGATCGCGCTTTTCGCGCGCGCCTGGTGGCCGACCCTTATTCGGCCATCTTCGAGACGTTCGGGGTGAACCTGACGCCGGCGTTCCGGGTGAGGTTCATCGAGAAGGACCCGGGTCTGGACCTGCTGGTGGTGCTCCCCGACCTGGAGGGGGAACGGGACGAGCTTTCGGACGACGAGCTGGACGAGGTGGCGGGGGGCGACGGAACACCCTGGTAGGAGGGCGGGACCCGGCATGCCGATGACATTCGACGCGGCGGGGCGGCCGCCGGCGGGAGCGTTCAGCCCGCCAGACGAAGACGAGCTCTCCGACGCGGAGCTCAACAACGTGGTGGGCGGCCTCAGCCGCGTCTGGATCGCTCCGGACGAGGCGTTGCAGGCGCTCGGCCGTATGCCCATGGAAGAAGGCCTCCGCGGGCAGCTCTAGACGGCTCTCCCGCCCCGTTGGGATCTGCTGCATGACGCTGATCTCACCCTGCCGGCAGAGCCGCTCCGGGGGAGCCCTGCACCATTATGGTGCGGACTGCTCCAGATGAGTGCAGGCGGCCAAAACGCCCATGCCGGGAGCAACCGGCGCGGCGGGGCGGCCACCGGACGAGCCGTGGCGGGCACCCCCGCCATGTGCCCACAGAAGAAAACCTCCGCGGGCAGCTCCAGCCGCGCCCTCACCCCTGGTGTGATCTGATGTACGAGCAGTCGCGCGCCACCGCCCCGGAAGAACCCTCCGCCGCAGGCCCCGTACGCTCCGCCCCCTCCGGGGTGATGGGGTGGGTGGCGCTGGTGGCGCTGGCCGCGGCCCCGGGCGCGGCGGCGCAGGAGCCCGCCGGCCTCTCGCTGCAGCGGGCGGTGGAGGCCACCCTGGTGCAGAGCCCCTCCATCCAGGTGGGGCGGCTGAGAGCCGAGGGGGCGTCGGGGGCGCGGATCGCCGCGAGCGCCCCCTTCGACACCCAGCTGCGCCTCGCCGCGGACGACAGCTACCAGAAGGAGCCCACCATCGGCGAGGGCGGCATCATCCCCGGCGCCGCCGTGTCGGCGCACCGCACCGCCTACACCCTGGGGGCCAGCCGGCTGCTGCGCTCGGGGATCCAGGTGCAGCCGGAGGTGGCCGTCACCCGCACGGCAGACCGCTCGCTCACCCCCGTTCCCAGCAGCGCCGCCAGCGTGCGGCTGCGCTTCACCATGCCGCTGGCCCGCGACCGGTGGGGATCCATCTCCGCCGCGCCCGAGCGCACGGCCGAGATCACCCACCGCTCGCTGCGCGAAGAGCTGCGCTACGTGACCGCCGCCGGCGTGCTGGAAACCGTCCGCGCCTACTGGAGCTACCTGGCGGCGCAGCAGGAGCTGGAGGTGTACCGCAACTCCGAGGAGCGCGCGGAGCGGCTGACGGGCGAGATGGAGCAGCTGGTGAAGGCGGACGAGCGCCCGGCCTCGGACCTCAACCAGCTCCAGGCCACCGCGGCCATCCGCCGCCGCAACCGCATCGCGGCCGAGCAGCGGGTGGTGGAGGCCCGGCGCGAGCTGGGGATCTCGATCGGGGTGGAGGGCGAAGCCATCCACCTCCTTCCCCCCGCGACCACCCCCTTCCCCGCGGCGGCCCCCTGGGAGCCCGGCCCCGCCGAGGTGGACCGGCTGGTGGAGCGCGCCCTGGCGCACCGCGCCGACCTGGCGTCCCGCGCCCACCGGGTGCAGGCAGCCGGGGTGCTGAGCGCCGCGGCCCGCGGGAGCCGCCGCCCACGGCTGGACCTTTCCACCACCGTGGGCTACAACGGCCTGGCCAGCGCGGGCGACGCCCGCGGCTTCGTGGCCCCCCTTTACCAGCACGTTCCCGGGCCCATCGCCACCGTGGCGCTGGAGTACCGCCTCCCCGTGGCCAACGCCGAGGCGCAGGGCCTCTTCGTGCAGCGCCGCGCGCTGGAGGACGAGGAGCGCGTGGCCGCCGCCGACCTGGCGCGGCGCATCACGTCGGGGGTGCGGGCGTCGGCCGAGGCGCTGCGCCGCGAGGCACAGGGGGTGGCCGAGAGCTCCCGCGCCGTGGAGCTGTACCGCACCGCCGTGGACAACGAGCACACCAAGTATCGCCTGGGCGCCGCCACCCTCCTGGACGTGATCCTGGCCGAGGGAGGGCTCAACGAGGCCCGCCTCGGCGAGGTGTCGGCGAGGTTCCGCTACGCGGTGGCGGTGGCCACCCTGCGGTTCGAGACGGGCTCGCTGGCCGAGATGGACAGGGAGGGACGCACCGTGGTTCCCCCCGGCTCGCTCATCACACCCCCGTGAGCGGGCACCGCAATCCGGGAGACAAAGGCCCGATGAAGAAACATTTGTTCCGCAAAGCCTCCGTCGAGCGCCTATCCTCGCCGGAGCAGCTCGACCAGATCATGCACGCCACCCACCCGCGCGGGTGGATCGCGCTGAGCGGGATGGCGGTGCTTCTGGCGTGCGCCGTGGGATGGGGGTTCACCGGGAGCGTGGCGGACAAGGTGGAGGGGCGCGGCATCCTGGTGCGGAGCGGGGGGGTGCTGGAGGTGGTCACCCCCGCCCCCGGGCGCGTCACCGACATCTCCGTGGACGTGGGCGACAGCGTGACGGCCGGGCAGGTGGTGGGGTGGCTGGCCCAGCCGGAGCTCTTTGAAGAGATCCAGGTCGCCAAGGCGCGCCTCAAGGTGCTGCACGACGAGCACCAGGCGCTGGTGGGCTTCACCCGGCGCGACGCCGGGCTGGAGGGCGAGAGCCTGCGTGCCCAGAAGGCCGCCCTGGATGCCTCCATCCGGGCGGCCGAGGCCAACCTTGGGCCCCTCCAGGAGCGCATCGCCTCGCAGAACCGGCTGGTGGAGCAGGGGCTCCTCACCCGGGCCACGCTCCTGGTGACCCAGCAGCAGCTGGACGCCGCGCGCGAGAAGATCCGGGTGAGCCGCAGCGAGCTGGCCCAGCTGCAGGTGAAGGAGCTGGAGGTGGAGAACGACGCGCGGGAAGCCATCCGCAACAGCGAGTCCAAGATCCGCGACACCGAAGCCGAGGTGGCGCGCCTGGAGCGCGACATCCGCGCCCGCACCCAGGTGACCACGCCCTACACGGGGCGCATCCTGGAGATCATGACCGAGCCGGGGAAGGTGGTGGAGCGCGGCGAGCCGCTGCTGAGCCTGGACCTGCGCGGGAGCGACATCAAGGACCTGGTGGCGGTGCTCTTCGTTCCCTCCATCTACGGGAAGATGGTGAAGCCGGGGATGAGGATCAACATCGCCCCCTCCACGGTGCGCAAGGAGGAGTTCGGGATGATGCTGGGCACGGTGACCTTCGTGTCCGACTTTCCCGCCACCCCCATGGGGATCCGGCGCGTGCTCAAGAACGACAAGCTCGTGGAGGAGCTCTTCGGCGGAGCCTCGCCCTACGAGGTGCACGCGGACCTGATGGTGGACCCTTCCACCCCCAGCAACTACCGGTGGACCTCGTCGCGCGGGCCGGCCAGCCGCATCGAGAGCGGAACGCTGGCCGCGGCCTCCATCACCGTGACCGAGCAGCCCCCCGTGGCGCTGGTCCTTCCGCAGCTGCGCCAGTGGCTCGAGCGATGAGGCGCGCGCGCGGCGGACACACGCCCGCACCCCGGGGGAGGGCCTCATGCAGCTGCTGCTGAAGGCCCCGGTCGCCGGCCCGGAGGCGGGAAGCGGAAAGCGGGTGCGCGTGGCCACCGTGCTGCAGATGGAGGCGGTGGAGTGCGGCGCGGCCTCGCTGGCCATGATCCTCGCCCACTTCGGCCGCTACGTGCCGCTGGAGGAGCTGAGGGTCGCGTGCGGCATCTCGCGCGACGGGAGCAAGGCCAGCTACCTCCTGCAGGCCGCGCGCGGCTACGGGCTGGTGGCCCGGGGCTACAAGAAGGAGCCCGGCGAGCTGCGCGCCATGCGCATGCCCATGGTGCTGCACTGGAACCTCAACCACTTCGTGGTGCTGGAAGGGTTCGGCAAGGGGGTGGTGCACCTGAACGACCCCGCAGCCGGCTCCACCACGGTGACCGACGAGGAGTTCAACAGCTCCTTCACCGGGGTGGCGCTGGCCTTCGAGCCGGGCCCCGGCTTCCAGCGCGGCGGCCGGCGGCACACCATGGCCGGCGCCCTGGTCCCGCGGATGCGGGGCACGTCGGCGGGGCTCCTCTTCGTGGTGCTCACCGGGCTCGCCCTGGTCATCCCCGGCCTGGTGGTGCCCACCTTCTCCCGGGTGTTCGTGGACAGCGTCATCGTCCGCAGCCTCTACGGGTGGGTGACGCCGCTGCTGATGCTGATGGCCGCGACCGCGCTGGTGCAGGCTTTCCTGGTGTGGCTGCAGGAGCACTACCTCCTGCGGCTGGAAACCAAGGTGGCGCTGAAGACCTCCGGGCAGTTCGTATGGCACGTCCTCAGGCTCCCCTACTCCTTCTTCTCGCAGCGCTTCGCGGGCGACCTCGCCACCCGCGTGGCCATCAACGACCGCGTGGCCCGCCTCCTCTCCACGGAGATGGCCACCACGATGCTGGACATCTTCCTCATCGCCTTCTACGCCGTGCTGATGGTGCAGTACGACGTGCTGCTGACCGCCATCGGCGTGGGCACGGCGGTGCTCAACCTGGCGGCGCTCCAGTACATGTCGCGCCGGCGGGTGGACCTCAACCAGCGGCTGCTGCAGGAGCGCTCGCGGCTGATGGGGGTGTCCATGGGCGGGCTGCAGAGCATCGAGACGCTCAAGGCCACGGGCTCCGAGTCCGAGTTCTTCTCGCGCTGGTCCGGGCAGATGTCCAAGCTTCTCGTGTCCGGGCAGGACATGGCGCTCACCACCTACACGCTGGCGTGCATCCCCGTCTTCCTGGCCTCGCTCAACACCGCCCTGATCCTGGGGGTGGGGGGGCTGCGGGTGATCGAAGGGGAGCTCAGCATCGGCCTCCTCATCGCCTTCCAGGCGCTGGCGCTGGCCTTCATAACCCCCGTCAACCGCATGGTGGGGATGGGGAGCGCGCTGCAGGAGGTGAAGGGGAGCCTGATGCGGCTGGACGACGTCCTCGACTCGCCCCCCGACCCGCTGGTGGTGGTGGACGCTCCCCGCGCCAGCGGGGGGACGAAGCTCTCCGGGCGCGTGGAGATCCGCAACCTCACCTTCGGCTACAACCGCCGCGAGCAGCCCCTGGTGCGCGGCTTCAGCCTCACCCTGGAGCCGGGGAGCCGGGTGGCGCTGGTGGGAAAGAGCGGCTCGGGAAAGAGCACCGTGGGGAAGCTGGTGTCCGGGCTGTTCGAGCCGTGGGAGGGGGAGATCCTCTTCGACGGGCGCACGCGCGCCGAGATCCCGCGCGGGATCCTCACCAGCTCGCTGGCCGTGGTGGACCAGGAAGTGTTCCTCTTCGAGGGAACGGTGCGGCAGAACCTGGCGCTCTGGGACGACACCCTCTCCGAGGTGGACCTGGCGCAGGCCGCGCGCGACGCCTGCATCCACGAAATCATCGCGGCGCGCCCGCACGGCTACGCCAGCCCCATGGAGGAAGGGGGGCGCAACTTCAGCGGCGGCCAGCGGCAGCGGCTGGAGATCGCCCGCGCGCTGGCCATCAACCCCACCCTCCTGGTGCTGGACGAGGCCACCAGCGCGCTGGACGCCACCACCGAGGCGCAGATCGACGACAACCTGCGGCGCCGCGGGTGCAGCTGCCTGATCGTGGCGCACCGGCTGAGCACCATCCGCGACTGCGACGAGATCATCGTGATGCACCAGGGCGAGATCGCCCAGCGGGGAACCCACGCGCAGCTGGCGGCGGTCCCCGGTCTGTACCAGGACCTGATCGCGCAGGAGTGAGGCGGCATGCGCGTACGAGCTCCCCAACCCCCGGCTTCGTGATGCCCGCGGCCCCGACCCAAACCGCCCTGTTCGAGCGGCATGGCACCCCCTGCACCGTGGGGGGCGACCACCCCTTTCTCCTGGACCGCGACTCCGTGTGGCTGGTGCGCACGGGGCACGTAGACGTGTTCACCGTCCTGCTGCGGGACGGGGCGGTGGTGGGGAAGCGCCGCCACCTCTTTCGCGTGGACGCGGGGCGGCTCCTCCTGGGGAACCGCGTGGCCGCGGTGGAGCAGGGGGTGGGGCTCCTGGCCGTGGGCGCCGCCGGCACCGAGCTCGTGGAGTGCGACCGCGCGCGGCTCTGGGAGGCGGCGCAGGGCACGGTGGAGCCGCACGACCTGGGCGTGCTGCTGGACGAGTGGGTGGACCTGCTCACCGGGAGCATGTCGCCGGGGCAGGTGCCCGAGGGGTGCCTGGAGCTGCAGCCGCGCGACGACCGCCCCCTGGAGTCCGACACGCCCATGCGGCCCCGCGGCCGGGTGGCGTGGATCCGCCACCACGCCGGGAGCTCGCGCTTCCTGGGGCTGAACGAGCTGCGGGTGGGGGACGACGTCTTCCTCCCCATCTCGCACCGCGCCTGGCTGGAGCTGGAGCGCGGAAGCCGGATCCACTGGCTCGGCACCCCCGAGATGCTGCGCCGGGGGGCCCCCTGGCCGGGGCTGGACCGCCTCCACTCGCTGGTGCTGCTGCGCGCCCGCGACGTGGCCGAGGCTTCGCTCACCAGCGATGAGGAGTGGCTCCGCCGCCGGGCCGACTCCCGCCTCACCACCTTCGACCGCGCCTTCGTGCACCTCGCCTCCACCATGGAGGTGCGGCGCGGCTCCGAACCGCGCATCCGCCAGCGCCCCCGCGAGGTCGACGCCGACGCGGTGAGCGGGGCGATGCTCTTCGCGGCGTGCCGGGTGGCGGGGGAGGCGCTGGGGATCGAGGTCAGGCGCCCCGCCGCCTCCACCGCCGCCACCCGGCTGGACAGCCCCCTGGAGGCGATCGCGCAGGCTTCACGCTCGCGCGTGCGCACGGTGATGCTGCGCGACGGCTGGTGGCGCGAGGACGGCGGCGCCATGGTGGCCCGCGTGGCCGAAGACCAGCGCCCGGTGGCGCTGGTCCCCCACAAGCGCACCGGGTACCTCCTCTTCGACCCCCTGCGCGGCACCCGCGAGCCCGTGACCGCGGCCGTGGCGCAGACGCTGGACCCCCGCGCCCACACCTTCTACCGCCCCTTCGGCGACCACCCGCTGGGGCTGCTGGGCGTGCTGCGCTTCGGCCTGCGCCACTGCCGGCGCGACCTGGTGGTGGTGGTGGCGCTGGGGCTGGCCATGGGGCTGCTGGGGATGGCGGCCCCGGTGGCCACGGCGGTGCTCTTCAACGACGTAATCCCCGGCGCGGAGCGGATGCAGCTGCTGCAGGTGACGCTGATCCTGGTGGCGGTGGCCACGGCGGGGGTGCTCTTCAAGGCGGCCAGCAGCATCGCGCTCCTTCGCATCGAGGTGCGGATGAGCAACGACACGCTGAGCGCGGTGTGGGACCGTCTCCTGGCGCTCCCCATGCCGTTCTTCCGCCCCTACTCGGCGGGGAACCTGGCCACGCGCGCCATGGCCGTGGAGATGATCCGGCAGGCGCTCTCGGGGGCCACCATCACCGCCGCGCTGGGGGGGGTGTTCTCCCTCTTCCAGTTCATCCTCCTCTTCCACTACAGCAGCTCGCTGGCGCTGTGGAGCGTGGCGCTCATCTCGCTGGCCGTGCTCGTAACCGCCGCGGGGGCGTACGTGCAGCTCCGCGACCAGCGCGTGGTGGAGGAGCTGCGCTCGCGGCTGGCGGGGACGATGCTCCAGTTCCTGGGGAGCATCGCCAAGCTCCGGGTGGCGGGGGCCGAGGTCCACGCCTTCGGCATCTGGGCGCGCAGCTTCAGCGAGCAGCGGAAGCTGCAGTTCCGCGTGCGTACGGTGGGCAACCTGCTGAAGGCGTTCAACACCGCCTTCCCCGTCTTCGCCTACCTGGTCCTCTTCGCCATGGCCACCCCGCACGTGGCCGCCGGCACCCTCTCCACGGGGAACTTCCTGGCGTTCCTCGCCTCCTTCGGCCTGGCCATGATGGGGGTGCTCACCGCCAGCGCCGCCCTCACGCAGAGCCTCATGGTGATCCCCCTCTACGACCAGGCCAGGCCGATCCTGCAGGCCGCCCCCGAGGTGGACCTCGGCAAGGCCGATCCGGGGACGCTCAAGGGGGGCATAGACCTGCAGCACCTGGTCTTCCGCTACGACCCCGAGGGGGCGCCCGTGCTGCGCGACCTCACCCTGCAGATCCGCCCGGGCGAGTTCGTGGCCCTCGTGGGGCCCTCGGGCTCCGGCAAGTCCACCCTCCTGCGCCTCCTCCTGGGCTTCGAGCAGCCGGAGGCGGGGGTGGTCTACTACGACGGGCAGGACCTTTCCGGGCTGGACCCGCGCGCGGTGCGCAGCCAGATCGGCGTGGTGCTCCAGAACGCGCAGCTGATGCCGGGCGACATCCTCACCAACATCGTGGGGCCCACCTCGGCCACCATCGACGACGCGTGGGCGGCGGCGCGCATGGCGGGGCTGGACGAGGACATCGAGGCGCTCCCCATGGGGATGCACACCGTGATCTCGGAGGGGGGAGGGGCGCTTTCGGGGGGGCAGCGGCAGCGCCTGGTTATCGCCCGGGCGCTGGTGCGCCGCCCCCGCATCCTCTACTTCGACGAGGCCACCAGCGCGCTGGACAACCGCACGCAGGCCATCGTCAGCGCCAGCCTGGAGCGGCTGCAGGTGACGCGCATCGCGGTGGCGCACCGCCTGAGCACCGTGCAGCGCGCGGATCGCATCTGCGTCATCGACGCCGGCCGCATCGTGGAGATGGGCACCTACGACGAGCTGATGGCGCAAGACGGGGCTTTCGCGGCGCTCGCGCGCCGCCAGCTCGCCTGACCCACCCCCCGCATAGGCACGATGATCCAGAAGCTCAGCACCCGCAGGAAGGGGTGGCGCACCCGGGTGTGGGCGATGCTCGCGGCGGCCGCGGCGGCCGCCTGCGGCCCGAACGAGCCCGGCGCCGCCCGTGACGAGCTGGCCGCCTCCGGGCGCGGAGATGTGGTGGTGGCCGCGGTGTGGCCCTGGTCGCAGCGGAAGGAGATCCTCTTCCAGCAGGGGCTGGAGATGGCGGTGGACGAGGTGAACGCCGCGGGGGGGATCCGCGGGCGGCCGCTGCGGCTGATGCTGCAGGACGACCAGGGCTCCGTGAACACGGGGCTCCTCATCGCGCAGAAGCTGGCGAGCGACCCCAAGGTGTCGGCCGTCATCGGGCACCTGCAGTCGCACGTCACCGTTCCCGCGGCGCGCGTGTACGAGCTCAACCGCCTCCTCCTGGTCTCGCCCACCTCCACCAGCCCGGAGCTCACCGGCGAGGGGTACCACTTCGTCTTCCGCACCATCTTCAACGACCAGGACACGGGGCGGAAGATGGCCGAGTACGCGGCGCGTCGCCGGCTGAAGCGGGTGGTCATCTGCTACGTCCGCAACCCGTACGGGCGCTCCGTGGCCAACGCCTTCGAGGAGCGCGCGGCCGAGCTGGGCATCGAGGTGGTGGGGCGCGCCAGCTACGACGCGGAGCCCGACCTCTCCAACCGCCCCTTCGCGGCGGCGCTCGAGAACTGGAAGCAGGTGGCGCCCGACGGGATCTTCGTGGCCGGCCAGGTGCCCATGGCCGGCGACTTCATCACCGAGGTGCGCAAGGCCGGGATCACCATTCCCGTGCTGGGGACCGACGCCATGGTCTCGTCGGCCCTCTTCCGCGGCGGCGCGTCGACGGTGGAGGGCACCGTGCTCCCGGTGCCCTTTCACGCGGACGAGCGGCGGGCCGAGGTGCGCGCTTTCGTGGCCGCCTTCCGCAAGCGCTTCGGCGTGGCCCCCGACCCCGGCGCGGCGCTCGGCTACGACGCGGTCAAGCTGCTCGCCCAGGCGATGAGCCGGGCCAAGAACACCAGCGCCGTGGAGGTGGCCCACGCGATGCGCCACATGGGCGGCTTTCACGGCGTCACCGGCACCCTCTCGTTCGACTCGCGGGGAGACCTGGTCACCCACCGCATCCTCAAGGTGGTGGCCCGGGGGGGGCGCTTCGAGTACCTCCCGGAGGCGGAAGACTCCGTGAGCGCACCCGGCCCGTGAGGGAGGAGGGGGGCGCCGCGGAGGAGCTGGAGTTCCGCGCGGAGGTTCTGCGCGCGTACGGCGCCCGCGCCGCCGACGTCGCCCCCCTCCTCCGCGTTACGGCCCGGGTGCTGGAAGCCCCCCCCGCGCTCCGCTTTCCGCTGGCCGACGAGGCGTGCGCCGCCGCCTGGGACGGCTACCTGCCCGACGCGGCGGAGCGGGGGGCGTGGCCCGCCCTGTCGGAGCGGCTCGTGCAGCTGCGCTTTCCCGTGGAGCGCGGGATCAGCGGCACCCCGGCCTACCGTGCGGCCACCCGCCGCGGCATCGCCCCCGCCCCGGGGGCTCCGGGGGTGAGGCTGGCGGCGCCGGAGGCGCTCCGCGTCTGGCTGCATCGCACGCCGGCGGGGCGCGTTCCCGCCATCGCGGCCGGCGCGCGGGAGGACTTCGTGACGCTGGTGCAGGCCCTCGCCCGCCGCAACGAGCCGGAGCCGGTGCCGCCCACGATGGGCGCCTGCATGGTGAGCGGGCTCAACAACTGGGACCGGGTGCGCGCCCTGGAGCGGGAGCGCCCCGGCGGCGTGAGCGCCGCGCCCAGGGAGCTGTACCAGGACCGGATCCTCCTGGTGGGCCCGGGACCGTACGCGGGGGTACCCCCTGAATGCGCCGGTTTGTCCGCGGGTGCGTGGGAGGAGGCGTCGCGCGCTATACGTATCGCGCATGAATCCACCCACTACTTCATCCTCCGCTGCTCGGGAGTGGTGGGGCGCGGGGTGCACGACGAGCTGGTGGCGGACGCGGCGGGGATCGTGGCGGCGGCCGGCGAGCTGCGCACCGGGTGGCTCCTCCGGTGCCTGGGCGCGGACTCGCCCGCGCAGGGGCGGCTGCGCCGCTGCCCCGGGGTGGCCGGGCTCTCCGCCGCGGCGCTGCGGGTGCTCGCCGCCCTCCTGCGAGGTGCCGCCGCGGGGATGGAGAGGATGGAGCTGGCGCCCCTCGCCCGCCCGCACGACCCCGCGGCGTGGGGGCGCACCCTGGGGGTGCTGGCGAGCCGGTCCATCGAGGAGCTGGCGCACCCGGAGGGGCGGGTGCGGTGACGGAAGCGGCTCGCGGAGCCGCGCGCACACCCCGCGGCGCCCGCGGGCACGACCTTCCGTGTCCCGCGTCCGCCCGGAAATCCAACTACCGTGTTTCTGGAGCGTTCCCGATGTATGCAGACTTCAACAGGGCCCTCACCTTCGCGCAGGAGCTGATCCGGATCCCCAGCGTGTCGGGTGCCGAAGGGGAGGTGGCGCTCCGCACGGTCCAGGAGCTGAAGCGGCTCCGCTTCGACGACGTGTGGATAGACGCGGTGGGGAACGTGGTGGGGCGCGTCCGCGGGCGGAGGGGCGGGCCCACGGTGATGCTGGGCGCCCACCTGGACACGGTGGACGTGGGCGACTCCGGCACCTGGGAGCATCCTCCCTACGCCGCCGAGGTGAGGGATGGGTTCCTCCACGGCCGCGGGGCCATGGACATCAAGGGGCCGCTGGCGCTGCTGACGTACGCCGCCGCGCAGTTCGTGAGCGCCCGTCCCGACGGCGACGTGTACGTGGGCTTCACCGTGCTGGAGGAGCGGGGGGCCATGGGGATGGACTACCTGATGACCCAGGGCGAGCTGTGCCCGGACGTGGTGATCCTGGGGGAGGCCACCAACGGCGACATCTGCATCGGTCACCGGGGCCGGCTGGAGCTGGTGGTGGAGGTGCGCGGGGTGGCGGCGCACGCCAGCGCCCCCCACCGCGCCCGAAACCCGCTCCACCTCCTTCCCGAGGTGATCACGGCCGTGGGGGAGTTCGCGGGCAATCTCTCCAGCGACCCCATCCTGGGCCCCTCCACCCTCAGCATCACCGACGTGGACGCCACCCCCAAGACCCGCAACGTGATCCCCGGGGTCGCGCGCGTGGTGCTCGACTGGCGCGTGCTTCCGGGCCAGACCATCGAGGCCGCCCTGGACCTCCTGCGCGCCTTCCTCCGCGAGCGGGTACCCCCGCGTGAGGGCTTCACGCTCACCGTGGAGCACAGCCGCGAGCGGCTCCGTACCTACACGAACTTCGAGTGCGACTACCCGGTGTTCACCCCCGCCTTTCTGGTGGAGTCGATGCACCCGGCGGTGGGGATCGCCGTGCAGACGGTGAAGGAGGTCACGCAGCGCACCCCCGCGGTGAGGCCGTGGACCTTCTCCACGGACGGGGGCTTCACCTGCGGGACCCACGGGGTGGTGACGCTGGGGTATGCCCCGGGCGAGGAGCGCTTCGCGCACACCGACCGGGAGCGTCTGGAGGTGAGCGGCGCCCGCACCGCGTACGGCGTGTACCCCCGGCTGGTGCGTGCCCTTCAGGCCGGGGTGGCGCCCACGCGCCCGGCGCTCGCCGCTCCGGCGCTGGCCTGCGTGGAGGCCGTATGACGGCCGCCACCGGCCTCTTCGCCGAGTACCGCCCGGTGGGGGGGGTATGGGACGAGCTCTTCCAGAGCGACAGGGCGCCCCACGACGGCGCGGCCGCGGTCGTGGAGTGGCTGGGCCGCCTCTCGCCCGGCGACTACGGCCAGCTGCGGGCGATGGCGGCCTCCCTGCTGCGGGAGCAGGGGCTCCACCTTTCCTTCGCGGACGACTCCGCCCGGGAAGACAGGGACCTTCTCCTGGACCTGATCCCCCGCCCGATCGGCGCGGGCGAGTGGGAGCGCACCGTGCGGGGGCTGGAGCAGCGCGTGCGCGCCCTCAACCTATTCCTGGCCGATGTCTACTCGCGGCAACGGATCCTGGGGGAGCTTCCCGAGCTGCGCGAGGTGGTGCGCCACTCCCGCGGCTTCGTGCCCGAGGCCGCCGCGATCCGGCCGCCGGGCGGGGTGCACGTCCACATCGCCGGCCCGGACCTGGTCCGCACCCCCCAGGGGGAGCTCACGGTGCTGGAAGACAACCTGTGCGTTCCCTCAGGGATCGCCGAGGTGCTCGCCGGGAGGGACGCCATGAGGGCGCTGGCCCCCCCCCTCATGGCGCGCCACGGGATCCGGGCGATGGACGACACGGGGGAGCGGATGCGCGCCTCGCTCGTGGCCACGGCGCCCCCCGGTACCGGAGACCCCTACCTGGTGGTCCTCAGCCAGGGGCGGGACAACGAGTTCTACGCCGAGCACCACTACCTGGCCCGCATCACGGGCGCCGCGGTCGTCACGGTGGACGAGCTGGTGGTGCAGGATGGCCGCCTGTACCACCTGGCCCCCACCGGCCCGGTGCGCGTGGACGTCGTCTACCGCCGCATCGACGACGTGGGGCTGCGGCATGCCCACGCCGCGTTTTTCCGGGAGCTGCTCGGCGTCTGCGCCGCCGGCCGGGTGACGCTGGCGAACGCCGTGGGGAACGCCGTGGGGGACCAGAAGTCGGTCTTTGCCTTCGTGCCGGAGATGATCCGCTTCTACCTGGCCGAGGAGCCTCTCCTTCCGCAGATCCCCACCTTTTTGTGCGCGCGCGAGGCGGACCGCGGGCACGTGCTGGCGAACATGGCGTCGCTGGTCATCAAACACGTGCGCGGCGCCGGCGGACGCGCCACCCTGGTGGGGCCGCAGGCGAGCCGGGCCGAGCTGGACGCGGTGGCGGCCAGGATACGCGAAAAGCCCCACGACTTCGTCGCGCAGCCCCTGGTGGAGATCTCCACCTGCCCAACCTGGGCCGGGGCCGCGGTGGAGCCGCGCCGGGTGGACTTGCGCCCGTTCGTCTTCACCGGCCACTCCACCTGGGTGATGCCGGGCGGGCTGAGCCGGGTGGCGCTGCGCCCGGGGTCGTACGTGGTGAACCGGGCCCAGGGCGGCGGCGCCAAAGACACCTGGGTGCTCGCCGGGTAGGGGGAGCCGCCATGCAGGACCCGCGGCACCCGCCCGGCAACGCGCCGGCTCCGTCGTCGGAGCTCTTCGAAAACCCTGAGGTCGACCTGTGGTGGATGGACGCACATTGACTACGAGCAGCGGGGCGCCGGAGCGGCACGGACATACGAGGGCGGGGGTGGCCACTCCGTCTCGCTGGGTGCGGATCCCCGGCGGGGCGAACCCGGCGGCGCGGCTGCGGCTGTTCTGCTTTCCGTACGCGGGGGGTGGGGCGTCGGTCTTCTTCCCCTGGCCCCGGGCTCTCCCCCCTGAGGTGGAGGTGTGCGCGGTGCAGCTCCCCGGCCGCGAGGAGCGCCTCCACGAGCCGCCCATCACCCGCTGGGACGAGCTCGTGGACCAGCTGGCCGGCGCCCTCGTGCCCTGGATGGACCGTCCTTTCGCCTTCTTCGGGCACAGCCTGGGCGCCTCCGTCGCCTTCGAGCTCGCCCAGCGCCTGCGCCGCGACCGGCGGCGCGGCCCCGTGCACCTGTTCGCGTCCGGGCGGGCGGCGCCGCACCTGCCGCCGTCCATGGCGCCCGTCCACCACCTCCCCCACGAGGAGTTCGTCCACGAGCTCAGGCGCCTGGCCGGGACCCCCGACGAGGTGCTGGAGAAAGCGGACCTGATGGAGATCCTGATTCCCCTCCTCCGCGCGGACTTCCAGCTCGCGGAAACCTACACCTTCCAGGGAGACGAGCCTCTCGCCATCCCGATCTCCGCGTACGGAGGAGTGGAGGACGAACGTGTACGGCCCGCGGACGTGGAGGGGTGGCGCCAGCACGCGACGGGGGCGTTTCGGCGGGTGATGTTCCCCGCGGGGCACTTCTTCGTGAACGAGCACCGCCCTTTCGTGCTGGCCGAGCTGGGGCGCGAGCTGAGGGCCACTCTGGGGCGGCTGGGCGCGCACGGCTGATCCGCCGAAGCGCGGAGGGCGCCGCGGGCGCTCATCGGGAGACGGGTAGGAGCAGCAGGCGCTCGAGGTCGGGCGTGTGCAGGTGCACGCTCTCGGCGATGCGCGCCCGGGGATAGCCGGCCCCCTCCAGGAGCTGCACGACTTCGCGAAGGACCTGCGGGCGCTCCATCGGCGGCTCTTCCGGCTCGTTCTCCCGCCAGCCGCGCTTGTTCAGCTGCATGTACCCGCGGCGATACGTCGCTTCCGAGTAGATGCCCAGGTCGTACGCCCGCCGCACCATCGCGGCCAGCGACACCTTCCATCGCCGCTTCAGCTCCAGGAGCTGGGGCCAGGAGAGGCGGCGCGGGCACTCGGCGGCGAAGGAAGTGCGCGGGAGTAGGAGGGCGCTGGCGAAGGCGTCGGCCTGGTTCTCCAGCGCGCCGTCGCCGGCGGATACGTCCACGTGCATGAGGAGGTGCCCCAGCTCGTGGGCGGCGTCGAAGCGGCGCCGGCTGGCCGAGCCCTTCTCCGTGGCGAGAAACACCATCGGCCTCCGCTCCGCCCAGACCGAAAACGCGTCCAGCCGTTCGGAGTGCCCCTCGATCTCCACCGGCAGCACGCCGCGGCGCTCCAGCAGAGCCACCATGTTGCTGATGGGGCCCTGCCCCAGCCCCCACTCCTCCCGCACGCGCTCCGCCAGCGCCTCCACGTCGTCGCGGCTCTCGACGTGCGCGGCCAGCGCGGTGATCGCCTCCGCCGGGAGCTCGGCCAGCTGCTCCAGCTGCTCCACCACCTCCAGGATCAGCGCGCCGGACGCCCGCACCCGCCGCTGCTCCGTCTGCGTGGCGCTGCGGAGCCGCCGGAAGTGGCAGTTCTCGGCCGCGATCAGCGCCGGCGGGGCCGCCGAGAAGAACTCGGGCCGCACGCGCAGGGTGAGCGCCAGGCGAAGCAGCGTTTCCGAGGTCGGGCGGATCTTCCCCAGCTCGATCTGGCTGATCGCGCTGGGGGTGAGGTCCACCCGGTCCGCGAGCTCCTTCTTCTGGAGCCCGCGCGCCTCCCTCGCCAGCACGAGCCGCTCCGGACGGAAGCGCTGTACCCGCGCGTCCGCCTCGCGCTCGCCCCCGAACAGGCTCCGCTGCGTCATCCGTGGTCGGCGGCGCGCGGGATCTTGAGGCGGATCACCGGGCGCTCGATGGGCACCTCGGCCGCGAGGTCCGCCGCCCCGTGGCCGACCTCGGCCCGCGAGCCGCGGCTCCAGAGCAGCTCGGCGTGCGCCCATTCCGAGATCCGGTCGTCGCTGGCCACCGCCGAGGGGACGCACAGGTAGACCGCCTCCAGCCCGCGCTCCGGCGTGCCCAGGTGTGCCAGCACCAGGTCCACGGGTGCTCCCGCCTGGTAACGGTCGCCGAACAGGTCGAACTGGCGGTTGTTCGCCACCAGCCGCTTCGCCGCGTTGTCGTTGTTGGGGAACGAGGCGAAGATGTCCTCGTCGGCGGTCGAGCCCACCTTGTAGCAGGTCAGGTGAAGCCCATCCTTTACAAAGGTGACGCGATGGTTGTCCACCTCCTCCACGAGCTCCCACTCCTCCTCCCGCGCCAGCTCCTGCAGCTGGAACATCGCGATCGCCCACAAGCCGGTGCCGAAGGTGAAGTTGTTCCACCCCCGCTCGGGCCGATGAGAAGCGCTCACCTCCTGGTACGCCTCGTCCAGCGCCGCCACCAGCGCGCGGCGGAGCGATTCGGGGAAGGCTTTCCGGATTCGGGTGACGAGGGACTGAGAGATCATCGAGCAACTCCGCGGCGGAAGGGGCAACGTCTCGGAGAAGAATACCAGCCACCATGCGAAAACGTCAACCGAGAATGAAGCGGACGCGTGAACGCCGTTGTCGCATTGGTCCTAGAGCGACGAACCGGGTGCTACGGCCCCAACGCGCGTCGTGGCGAAGAGTCCCGCCGCTGTCTGGTATACAGACGCTCGAACGCGATGGTTGGCGGGACGGCCCGTGCGGGGCTAAGATGCTCGTGCCCATTCGCCTAACGCCCCACCACGCAGCTGCATGGCCCTCACGGTAGCCCCGGTCCCGACCCACGCGCCGCGTGTCCGGATGGAAAGCCCGGACGCGCTCTTCGCGCCCGACCACCTGGTGGAGACGCCGGTGCCGGCGCCGCTGTACCTCCTCTCCTGCCTGCGCCTCCCCCTGGTGAGCGTGTACCCGGTGGGAGAGAACGGCACCGTGGCGCCCCACCACTCCTTCCAGCGGCAGGAGATCGTCTATCCCGACGGGAGCCGCTTCGTGGCCGAGCTCTCCGCCAGCCCGGCGCTGGGGATGCCCACCATCTACGATCTGGACTACCTGCTGGGCACGCTGCGCCTGGGAGACGAGCGCGGGACGGAGCCGGACGGCGCGCTCCCCGGGATCAGCTACGCCGACGTCATCCGCGCCACCCGCGGCGAGACGGCGTCGAACGCCCCGTCGAAGATCGAGGGGGTGAAGCGCGCCTTTCAGCGCTGGGGAAACTCGGTGCTGCGCACCACGCTGGAGATGGACTTCGCCGAGGCGGCCCGCACCATGGCGGAGGGGACGCGCCACCCGGTGGTTGCCGCGGGAAGCCCCACGCGCCGGGAGCGCGACGCCACCTACTGGATTCTCTCGTACGACTGGGAGACCGAGCAGCTCGCTTCCCGCTCGCGCGACACCATCCGCAGCCTGAAGCTGAATCCCGCGTGGCGTTCGCAGACGGAGATGGGGCTGGCCGCGTGGATCGACGTGGACGCGCACAATGCCCTTCCCTCCCCCGTGGCCAAGGGGATCCACCTGAAGCTGGTGCTGGCCGCGGCGCAGGGCCAGCTCCCCCGCACCCACGTTGCGCCGCTGGCCGCCTGGATGGACGACCTGGGCGTGCAGAGCCGGGAAGACGGGAACAAGATCGCGGGACGCTTCCGCGACGCCGTGGACGCCCTGGTGAAGGCGAGCATCCTGCGCGCCGGCGAGGTCCGCTCGCCCCGCCGCGGAGTGTACGAGGTGGCGATCGAGCCGGGGGCGCTCCCCCGGTCCGCGACCACCGCCCGGGGCCTCGGCTCGCTGGACCCGGTGCGCACCCGGGTGCTCCTCTGGCACCTTGCGCAGCTGGGGATGACCGCCGCCGAGGGGCGTGCCCTGGTCGCGAAGCACGGGATGGACGTGGAGCGGGTGCTCCGGCGCGTGCACTACGAGCGCGCCATCAAAGGCGGGGTGGATGCGCATGGGCGGGAGATCACGCACTGGTCGCTCTGGGTGGCCAAGGCGCTCAAGCGCGAGTGGCGCTTCGACGAGCCGGAGTACCTCGCCTGGATCGAGCGCCATTCGGCGCGCTTCGCGCCCTCCCTTCCCTCCCCACGAGAGAGCGCGCGTGCCGCGACGGGCACCACCGAGCCGGCGCCGAGCCCAACGCCGGTGCCAGCGCCCGTGGAGCTCCCTACCGACGACGTGTGGGGGCTCACCGTACAGGAGATCCGCGACGAGATTGGCGAGGTGCAGCTCCGCACCTGGTTCGCGTCGTCGTGGCTGGACGAGTTCGGGGAAGACACGGTGCGCGTGGGCACCAGCAACGCGTTTGCCGCGGACTGGATCCGCAGCCGGTGGGGAGGGCGGCTGGAGGAGCTGCTCTCCGTCCGCGTGGGTCGCCCGGTGCGGCTCATAATCGTGCACCAGAGCGCGGGCCCCGCGCTTCCTTAGTGCAGCCTTGGTAATTATCATCAACCTACCAACTACACAGGGGCGAGCCGCCGGACAACGTAAGTCCGCGGCTCGCTTTGTTTTCCCTCCCAGCCCCCGGCGCCGCCCCTATGTACCCTCCGGCGCCGCCCCTATGTTTGCGTCGGCGCCGCCCCTCTCCGGTCGCGGTGCACGGGTGCACCCCGGTCATCCGGTGCCGCCCCTATGTTCGTGCCACGGCAGACACCACGCGGTTACCGGGAGCTCGTCCGGCGCACTGGCGCGGTATTCACCTGCTGCCTGGGCGCTGGTACCACCGTGTGAGATCACGACCGTCACACGACCCCTTCACACCCGCGATACCTGGTGCCGGAGGGGAGATGCACCCGCTTGCCCCAGCGGAAGTGCGGCAGTATCGTTGGGTTGCTTCCCCGCGCCCTTGTAGACGCATCCTGGCACCACTCTGGCGGCGCGCATAGGGGCACCACCGGAAGAGCACCCGCCAGAACACCCCCGGCCACAACACAGGAGCACCACCGGAAGTGGCGCAGGGCCACAGCCGGAAGCGTGGACAACCCGTGACTCGCCCGTCCCCTTCTCCCCTACCCTCCGCGCGTGACGCCGGCGTGCTTCCGCTGCACGGCGGGCGTCTACTGGCGCCCAGCACCGTGCTGGTTCGCGCGCGCCTGGGAGAGGAGATGGAGGCGGGGCGAGTGCGCGCGGCCGTCGCATTCTTCGCGGAGGTGTGCGACGCGGCGAAGCTGACCGTGGGAGCGGATGCCCGCTGGTGGACGGTACCGGCGGAGCTCCGCGTTGGGCGGATGGCGGACGACGCCCTGCTCACCCTGGACGAGGCGGAGACCGCGCTGGCGGACCTCGAAACGGCGCAGCTGCTCACGCCGGCCGAGCGGGGGTACCGCATCGAGGCGGATGTGCTGTGTGAGTGCCCCGCACTGGCCGCGGTCGATGCCGGCGCCGCGAAGGCGCGCATCCGTCGCGGCGGCGAGCTGGCCGGCCCCGCCACGGCGCTCCTGCGCGAGATCGTGCGTACGGCGGATGATCAGGGTGTGGCGGCCACCACCATCCCGCGGCTGGTGGAAGCGGTGCTGTACGGGCGAACGCGCGTCACCCAGTCGCTGGCGGTGCTGGAGCGGCTGGCGCTGGTGGAGCGCTCCGACCTCCCCAACCGCATGGTGCGGCTGCGGCTGCTGGACGGCACCCCCTCCCCCGCCCCGCCGGCGGAACGGCGCGCTTCCACGGCGGGTCGCGCTCAGGCCGGTACCCGGATGCACCTCCCGACCGGCGTTCCGCTGCAGGTTGGCGGGGAGCCGCTGGTACTCGCTCCGGGCATCGTTCCAGAGCTGGAGCTCGGCGCGGACGGCCGCTACTACCTGTGGCTCGGCCCCGTGCGGCTTGGCCCCTACGACGGCTGACCGCGCTCGGCCGGCGGGCTGACGGGTGAGAGGGCAGGGAAGTCCTTCCTCGCCCGCGGGGCCGGAGCGTCTGTATACCAGACAACGGGGCCGCGTTGTATACCGATCAAGGGTCTTGCGAAAGGCCCCCGGCGCCCCTGATCTTCCCTCCCTGAGTTAATCCCCCGGTGTACCCGCCTCGCCAACTACTCCCATGACCCAGGTAGTCGCATTCGTCGGTGCCAAGGGCGGCACCCTGAAGACCGCGTCCGTCGCGGCCGTCGCCCACCTGGCCGCCAAGGCCGGGCTGCGCGTGGTGATGGTGGACGGCGACCCGCAGGCAGACCTCACCAGCCGGAGCGGCTTCGCGCGTGTTGCCGACCCGCTGACCGCGGAGCTCGTCCCGGTGCAGTTCCAGGGCGAGCCGGAGATGGACCTGCGGCTGCTGCGCGGCGGAAGGTCCATGGAGGCGGCGGACGTGAGCGTGGCGGAGCGCCACATCCGGCGCGCCGTGGAAACGGGCGCCGACCTGGTGGTGATCGACACGCCCCCCGCGCTGGGCCCCATCACGACCGCGTCGATCCGTGCGTCGGGGCTGGTGGTGATCCCCGCGATGCCGGGGAAGGAGAGCCTGGAGCGGTCGCACGACGTGATCTCGCTGGCGCGTGCGGGCAAAAGAGTGCCCGTGGTGCGGATTCTCCTCACGCTGGCGCACCTGCAGTCCAACCTTTTCCGGTGGATGGTGGAGCAGGTGGACGCACTTTACCCGGGTGCCCGCATGCGACCGGTGATCCCGTACGAGATGCCCGCCGGCGAGGCGGCGCTCTTCGAGGTGCCGGTAACCGTGTCCGCGCCGAAGAGCCGCAGCTCGCTGGCGTACTGCGAGGTCTCGGCCGACGTGATCCAGCGGCTCGGGCTCCGTGTGGCGCCCCCGGCTCCGGTTATCGCCCGGGGTGTGGCATGAGCCGGCGCCTGGGGAAGACCGGGGGCGCGCTCGCCGCGCCGGTGGTGCGCCTGGACGACAACGTGGGCACCTACGACGTGCGCCGCGACGGGCGGAGCGGGGAAGGGCGGGTGCAGAGCGTCCGGCTGGATCGCATCGAGGCATCGCCCTTCCAGGTGCGCCGCGTCTTCGCCGAGCCGGACGTGGAGAAGCTGGCGGACAGCATCGTGGAGACGGGGCTGATCCACGAGCCGCGCGGCCGGCCTCACCCCACCAGGCCCGGGTGGGTGGAGCTGATGCCGGGCGAGATGCGCATCCGTGCGCTGCGCCGGCTGGTGGAGCGCGGGGAAGGGGAGGGACTGCTGGAGCGGGATGGGGAAGGGAATTGGCTGGTCCCCGTGCGCGTGGACGAGACGGACGACGAGCGCGCCGAGGCCATCGTCCTCGCCGAGAACCAGGACCGCACCGACCTGTCGCCCTGGGAGTGGGCGCTCGCCTGGCGGCAGCGGCAGGACTCGCTGGCCCGGCGCGGGCTCCCCGCCTCGGTTCGCGACGTGGCCGGGCGCTCGAACCAGAAGTTCCAGACGCTCGCCGAGTACCTGGCCGTGGCGCGCGCGGTCACGCCCGCCGTGCTCGCGGAAGCCGGGGTCGTGCGCGGCTCCGAGCCAGACCACCAGCGGATGGCG
The DNA here is from genome assembly GCA_036389135.1 of Longimicrobium sp. Lineage (NCBI taxonomy): Bacteria > Pseudomonadati > Gemmatimonadota > Longimicrobiia > Longimicrobiales > Longimicrobiaceae > Longimicrobium > Longimicrobium sp. Next base: position 13,051 of record DASVQP010000093.1, on the reverse strand, counting down.
CGGCTGCCGCTGGCGGCGTTGAAGCGCGTGGCCCAGGCGGCGGGGCAGGGAGGGGCGAATGTCGCGGCGGCCGCCCGTGCTCTCCTGCTGGAGCTGCGCCGCGCCGGCGACGCCGAGGCCGCCACGCGGCTGGAGCGAGCGCGCCGTGCCCCTGCGTCCTCGACGTCCGCGGGCGGGTTCCAGCTCAACATCCGTGTCCCTCTGGAGCGGCTCACTCCAGCTCAGGCCACTCACTACCTGGGCAAGATGACCGGTGCGCTGGACGTGCTGGCGGAGCGCGCTTCGGAGGCGGATCCCGCGGAGGTGGAGGCGCTGGCCAGCAGGCTTGAGAGCGCGGCCGCGCGGTTGCGCACCGCCGGGTGAGGAATGGCTTCTGTCTGTATACCAGACAGTCGGTCGGCACGCACCAGGCTCCGCGAACCCGGCCCCTGCTCATCCTGAGTCGTCCACCAGCGTGAGGCTGACCCGGTGGGATGAAAGTCGCCGAAGATTAGTGCAAGCGGTTGCAGGAGGATCGACTGCATTGTGTCGACCTGCTTAGCCGGCACGGCGACCGGCCAACGACCGGCGGTTGGGGGGTGTATCTGGAGGCGGACCGTCATGGCCGGTGCGGCGATTTGACGGAGCGGCACGGGTGCTATATCTTCTATACCATCCTCGAACCCGAGAACACGATGCCGCCGCTTACCGCTCTCCAGCAACGAACCCGCGCAGTGCCCGCACGGAGCGAGCGCAACCGCGTGAAGCAGATCATGGCCACGGAGCGCTCGGAGGCGTTGGAGGCAGAGGACATCCGCGCCTTCTACGCAGCGCAGGAGGCATCGCTGCCGGCGTACCGCGCATACGGGGAAACCCGCAAGGCCCGGCGAGCGGCCGCCCAATAGCGCGGACTCGGAACACCATGGCACGGCCGGGACGACACATCGTCCCGGCCGTTCTTCTTTCTACGCCTCTCGCCACCGAATGCCCGGCAGGAATTTCAAGCTCGGAGAGACCCGTCCCGTGGGCGGTGTCTTCTGGCGTCCCAAGGACCCGGCGATGTCCACCGATCCGAGGGATTCGCGTCCGCACCTCCTCCTTCACGACTGCGAGGACGACAATACCCCCGGCCCCGCCGCGGGGATCTTCGCCACGCTCGCATTCATGAGCCGGCAGGATACGGAGCACACCCAGTACGGCGCGCCCGCGCACCGGATGCTCACCCCTGCCCTCCAACCGCTCGACCCGTGGAAGAAGGGGAGCTTCACGCTGACGTCCCGCTTCCTCATGGAGGACGTGCGGGTGCTGGAGGAGGCAGCCAATCAGGCGAGCGCTGCAGACGTCCGCGGGTGCTTGATTTCGGTGCGCCAGGGACTCGGAATCGGCAGGGGCCCTGCCCTGGCTGGGGGACGAGCAATCCGCGGGCACCTGGCCCGGATCGAGGGGAGGGTGCGCGATGTGACCGGACTCGAGTACGGGATCGTGGTCACGGACCCGACGTACTCCGCGAGCCGCCGCTACCAGGCCCTGATCCCCGTGATCGACCTTGCCGAGCTGATGGACGAGGGAGAAGATCCGGCTGCGTTCCAACCAGAAGATGGCGAGCTCCTGGTCGAGCATGCCGACAAAGGGTGGACCGCTGCGTTGCCGGTGGGGTGGTCCGGGATCTTGATCGACACCGTGCGGTTGATCACTCTCACGGAGAAATGGAGGAAGGGGCGGAATCCTGAGAAGTGGCTTGCCAAGCAGATCACCGTGCTTCCATACCGGGTCGAGCGCGACGTGCTGGACGGGATCGACGCGCGCCTGGTCCGCCGCCTCCGCCTCCCAGTGCCCGCAGGCTCTGCGTGAGATCGGGGTGCGGACTGGATCGCAAGGGGGCCTCATCCGGTAACCGGATGGGCAACTGTGGGTGGTGCACGCTCCCGTGGACTCTGTAATACAGGGATGAGGTTGCGCTGTACACAGGGGTAGGTGAGTTGTGCCCGTAACCCCGGGCTAGATCGCCAGGGGTCCCACCTGACCGGCCGCACAGTTGTTCTTGCGGCGCGGGGTCGTGCGCGCGCACGGCGGGAGGTTTCGGTGGAGAGCACAGTGAGCTCGGCGACCGTCTTCCACCTGGACCAGCCGGTCCCGCCGCCTACGCGGCAGTAGGGCGCGGCGCTACCGTGGCAGCGTGGTCGTTGTCCAGCGACCGCATCGCACCCGGTGGTAGCCACCGCTCGCACATACGTGGGGTCCACCATGACCACACGTCTCACTCGCATCCGCTGCCCGATCAACGTGCGGCCGCTGGCGGGATAGTTTGCCGGTGACTGTCGAGAAGACAACGCACACAATTGCGCTCAAACGCACGATCTCAATCGCGGGAGTAGGGGAGGGTCCTGGCGAGCGGCAGGACCGCTGTGGGGGCGCTTCTGATCGTGCGCCTCTCGTGAGCTGCTCCTGCGGCCCATCAGAAGCTAAAAACGCTGAGAGATATGCCCTTCCCGCGCTACGTCAATTGAAGTATGATAATGGGAGTTATCGGAACCCAGCACTGCCGGCGCGCTCCCCGCGGCCGCGCATCCCTGACTCGCCTCGTCCGCCCCTCCATGCCCTCCGACTCGTCCGTGATCCCCACCGGCAATGCACTCGTCCCTGTCCCGAACCGCGGCACCCCCGACGAGATCGTGATGCCGTCCGTCGTCGGCTGGCGCGAGGTGTACCACGACGGGGACGTCGGTGTGCTCGCCGTGCGCGTGGAAGGCGAGGACGGTGGGCGCGAGGCGCTCGCGCTGCGGACGGGCGCCGCACCGCGGCTCACACCCGAGTCCGCACGGGCACTCGGCGCGTTCCTCCTGGAGTGGGCGGACCGGACCGGCGCGGAGGATGCCCGGCTCACCGAACTGCACGAGTACGGCGCGGGGGCCATCATCGCGCGCAGTTTCCTCGGCCGGTTCGCCTCCGAGCACTCGCGCCGCGCGATGCGCAGCCAGCTCCGCCGCATCGCCGTCATCCTGGGCCACCCCGGCGCCGATGGCTACGAGAACGTGGCGTGGCACCAGCTCCGCTATCGCGAGACGGGCGCCATCCGCCAGGTGATCGTGGAGCAGGAAGGAGCTCCCGCCAGCAAGAGCCTGGCGCTCGCGGCGCTGCGCGGAGTGCTCAAGGAGGCATGGAAGCTCGGCTACATGACCGCCGAGCAGCGCGAGCGCGCCTGCCTGCTGGAGCCGATCGGCGGCAAGCGCGTCAAGAAGATGCGCTCCCTCACCCCGGGCGAGATCCGCGCCCTCTTCATCGCCTGCCTGGCGGACCCCACGGTGCGCGGCGTCCGCGACGCGGCCATCATCTCAGTATTATATGGGTCCGGCGTGCGCCGCGACGAATGCTCCGCACTCGCCGTGGCCGACTACCGCGTTGAGGACGGCGCGGTGCACGTGCGCGCCGGCAAGGGAGACAAAGGGCGCATCACCTACGTGCAGGGGGCGGCGTGCGACGCCGTGGAAGATTACCTGGCGATGCGCGGCGCCGAGGCCGGCCCGCTCTTCACCCCGATCCACCGCACGGGGAAGCTCCGCATCGCCCCGCTCTCCCCGCAGGCGATCTACAAGCTCCTTCTCGCCCGCGCCGCGCAGGCCAGCATCCCGCCCTTCTCCCCCCACGACCTCCGCGCAACCCTCGCCGGCGACCTCCTCGACGCCGGCGCCGACATCGCCGCGGTCAAGGACCTGCTCGGCCACGCCTCCGTGAACACCACGATGATCTACGACCGGCGCGGCGAGCGGAAGAAGAGGAAGGCGGCGAGCCTGGTGCACGTGCCGTACGTGCGCAGGGCGGCCGATCGCCAGACGCTACCCCCGTCATCTCCCACGTCCGAAAAATTGTAGTTCAATCGCATGGGAAGCTACGCCGCAGGGCTACCGGGTCTCTCCCCGCGTCAGGGAGTCCAGCGCGGGGCGCGAGTAGAGCTTCCCGCCGCGCACCACCGCGTGGATGCGCCGCGTGTTGCGGATGTCCTGCAGCGGGTCCGCGTCCAGGAGGACGAGGTCGGCGGCCTTGCCCACCTCCACCGAGCCGCAGCACTCGCCCAGCCCCAGCGATTCCGCGGCGTTCCGGGTCGCCGCCCGCAACGCATCCAGCGGGGAGAGACCCGCGTGCTCCACCAGAAGGGCGAGCTCGTCGTGGAGGCTGGACCCGGGGTAGACGAGCCGCGCCCCCAGGTCCGTTCCGGCCAGCATCGTCACGCCGGCCCGGTTCATCGCGCGGAGGTGCCCGAGGGCGCTCTCGATCTGCGCCCTCCAGTCCTTTTGGGTGTCGTACGCATCCAGCCGCTGCTGGAGCCGCCAGTAGGAGAGCAGCTCGGGTGAGAGGCGCCGCCGGCGGGGGTCCCGCAGCCCCAGGCTGTCGGCCACCACCGCCGCCACCTGGTCCCGCCTCACGATGCGCGTCATCTCGGCGACGAGGGTGGGCGTGTACCCCACGTGGTCGCGGATCATGAGGGCGAAGAGCTGGCCGCGCTCCGCCGGCGAGAGCGGGTTCAGCTCCCGGGCGAGCACGTCGATGTGCTCGATGGTGTGCTGCCCCGCCCGCAGCGCGCCTCGCAGCCCTATCCCGCCCTCGGGGGTGTGGCCCACCACGGTTAGGCCGCGCTCGTGCGCGTGCCGCACGAGCGCGGAGTACACCGCCCAGGGAGGCGCGTTGCGCACCTTTACGAAGTCCACCCCCAGCGCCGCCAGCGAGTCCACTGCCCGCCGCGCTTCCCCCACCGTGGAAACGCCCACCCGGGGCTGCGAAGCGATGAACTCCGCCGCGACGGGGATGCGCTGGAGCCGCGCCAGCCACGCGGCATTCTCCACGATGGGGCCGGCCGTGCGGATGCGCGGCCCCACGCTCTCCCCGGCCTCCACGCGCGACCGCCACGCGCGCACCTGCTCGAAGCCCCCCCCCATGTCGCGCACGCCCAGCACCCCCTGCGACACCAGGACGGGGAGGACCGACTCCCCCGCCGCGGCCAGGTGCACGTGCATGTCCCACAGGCCGGCGATCAGGTAGCGGCCCGCCCCGTTCACCACCAGGGCGCCCGTGGGGATCTCCACCCCGGCGGCGGGCGAGATCTGCCGGATCCGCCCCCCCTCCGTGATCACGGTGACGTCGCGGAGCGGCACCCCGCCCGCCGGGTCCACCACGGTGACGTGCGTGATGGCGACCGGGGGCGGCGAAAGCGGCCCCTGGGCCGGCGCCCGCGTGGCCAGGAGGGTACAGGCGAGCAGAACCGGGACCGCAGGCGTTCTCATGATCGCGGGAAGGGGAGGATGGAAGAAGCGCATCACGGGCCCTGCCCCGGCCCGTGGCGCGCCGTCACGGCCGCCGCGGGCACGTGGCGGTGGATGCGGGCCAGCGCCGCCTCGTACTCCCGCAGGAGCAGCTCCTCGTAGGTGGTCACGTCCTGCAGGTAGACGGAGGCACGCTGCACCGTGGAGGCCATCGCCACGTCGGTGGGGTCCATGGTGGAGAGGGTGGACCGGTTGTAGGCGTCCAGCCGCTCCTGGAGCACGTATACGCGCGAGAGCGCGGCCACCGTCTCGTAGTCCAGGTGGGAGATGACCCCGGTGGCGAGGGCGGTCTTCCACGCCGTGTCCAGGAGGAACGCGGGGTGGAAGCCGCCGGCCCACCCCTCGATGCGGTGCCAATCCGTCACGCTGCGCACGGTGTGGGTGGTGGCCGCGTGCGAGAACGACCGCTCCAGCGTGCGGTGGTAGGGAAGGAGCTTGCTCAGGTCGGCCCGGTTCTGCTGGATCTCGTGCTCAAAGGTGACGAGGCTCCGGCGTGCGCGGTTCAGGTTCTCCCTCTCCTCCCACCACCCGTCGGCCGCCAGCGCCAGGAGGATGCTGAACACGATCAGCGTCGAATCGGCCAGCGTCTTCCGGACCCACCGGGGGATCTTCCGTCGCGCGAAGGGCGCGCGCGGCGCGTGCTCACTGGGGCGCGGCACCATGCTCTCCGCGCCAGATGTTGCCCGCCCGCACCACCAGCCGCACCCTGTCGAGCGAGTGGAGGTCGGCCAGGGGGTCGCCCTCCACGGCCACCAGGTCGGCGTGCGCCCCCGGCTCCACCACGCCCAGCCCGGGTTCTCCCAGGAGGCGGGCGGCGTTGCAGGTGGCGGCCTGCAGCACCAGGGCGGGCGCCATCCCCGCCTCGGCGTAGGCGAACAGCACCCGGCGGGCGGCCTCGCCCCGCGGCATCCCCAGCTCCAGGTACATGTCCGAGCCGGCCGCCACGGTGACCCCGGCCGCCAGGGCGCGCCGCAGCCGGTCGTGGGGAGCGGCGAAGGCGTCCGAGAGCTGCTCTTCCGTGAGCGGGGGCTCCAGCCGCAGCCGGTCCAGGTGGCGGCGGCCCAGGAGCGTGTCCATGTCGGTGGGCACCAGCACCACCCCGCGCTCCGCCATCCGCTCCAGCGCGCCGGTGGACACGGTGTACGCGTGCTCGATGGAGTCCACCCCCGCTTCCAGCGCCCGCTCCACGGACGCGTCGCCGGTGGCGTGGGCGGCCACGCGCAGCCCAAAGAGGTGGGCCTCGTCGCAGATCGCCCGCAGCTCCGCCACGGAGAGGAAGGCGCGGTTGGGCCGGGTGTCCGCGTACACCTTGAGCAGGTCCACCCCCTGAAAGACGTGCTCGCGCACCGCCGCCACCGCGTCGGCCACGCCGGCCACGACCCGGTACTCCTCGCCCGCGAGGGCGCGGTGGCGATACTGGAGCCCGTCCGCCTGGCCGCCGGCCGGGCTCAGCCCCGGGCCTGAAACGTACATGCGCGGCCCCGGCACGCTCCCCTCCGCGATCGCGTCGCGCAGGGCGACGTCGCAGAACACCCCCGCGTTCCCCAGGTCGCGCACGGTGGTGATCCCCGCGTCCAGGTAGCTGCGCGCGCGGCCGGCGCCGCGCAGCGTGCGCAGCGCCTCGCCCTCCAGCACCACGGAGCGCAGGGTCGCGGCCCCCATCCCCTCGTCCGGGGCGGCCTCCAGCAGGAGGTGGGTATGGGTGTCGATCAGCCCCGGAAGGAGGGTGCACCCCGGCATCTCCACCACCCGGGCGCCCTCCGGGGCCTCCACCCCCCTGCCCACGGCCTCCACGCGGCCGCCGCGCACCAGCACCCGCATCCCGCGCACGAGCCTTCCAGCCGGGGCGTCGAACAGGGCTCCCGGGCAGAGGAGAAGCGGCGGGGACGGGGGCATGGCGGGCCGGAGAGGGGTGGAGGAGCGGGCCGGGGGAATGACCTCGGCCCGCGGAAGGGTGGTCAACCGGTGGCTTCCATCTGCTTGCGCAGGGAGAGCGGGCGCATGTCGGTCCACACCTGGTCGACGTATTCGAGGCACTCCGCCTTGGTCCCCGTCTTCCCCGCCTCGCTCCACCCGTTCGGAATCTCCCGCCCCGCGGGCCAGATGGAGTACTGCTCCTCGTGGTTCAGGACTACGGTGTACACCGTCTGGTCATCACGATCCGCATCGCTCATCTACGTTCTCACTGCCAGAGTGGATGAAGGCGCGGCACACCCTCTGCCGCCCGCTCGCGGGGCCCGTGCCCCGGTAAACCGGCACCCGCCGGAATTTTTTCCATGGATGCTTCGCGGAACGGCGTTCCTCTGCCGCCCGGTACCGCTGGAAGGGTGTGCGTGGACGGGGAGGAACGGGGGGCGCGCCGTTCGGCGGGCCTCCCTCGCGGGACGTCCCGGCGTTCCTCCACACGCAAAATTTTTGCCATATCCGCCATCCTCCAGCCCCACCGTCACACCACCGCGCCGCCGTCCACCTCGATCACCTTTCCGTTGAAAAAGTCGCATTCCATGATGAAGCGCAGCGCCAGCCAGATCTCGCGCGTGGTCCCCAGGCGGCGCAGGGGGATGCGCTGGATTAGGGCCTCCTTCGCCTCGTCGGAGACGTGCTGGAGGATGGGGGTGTCCACCAGGCCGGGAGCGATGGCTCCCACGCGGATCCCGTACGGCGCGAGCTCCGCGGCCCAGGTGCGGGTGACGGCGTCGAGCCCCGCCTTGGAAGCGGCGTACGCGGACTGCCCTTCGTTCCCCCCGCGCACCAGCGACGAGATGTTCACGATGACGCAGTTCCTGAGGCGCCGCTCCAGCATCCCCGCCGCCACCTCGCGCGCGGCGAGAAAGCTGCCGGTGAGGTTCACGTCCAGCACGCGCTGCCACTGCGCGGTGGGAAGCTTCCTCACCCAGCCGGCCTCGCGCTTCACCAGCAGGCCGTCCAGGAGCACCCCCGCGTTGTTGACCAGGGCGTTCACCATCCCCAGGGTGCCGAAGGCCCCTTCCACGAACTCGCGCACCGACGCCTCGTCGGCCACGTCCACCCGGGCGGTGGAGATCCTGCCCGGGAGCCCGGCGCCCTCGGCCGCCAGCCGCGCCAGCCCTTCCTCGTCGATGTCGCCGGCCACCACCGCCGCCCCTTCGCGGGCCAGCTCCAGCGCAAAGGTGTAGCCCAGCCCGCTCGCCGCCCCGGTCACCACCGCGCGCGCATTCCTGATCTCCACTCGCTCTCCTGTGCGTGTGATCTTGCCGGAAACCGAAGTGCAAAGTGCAAAGTGCAAAGTGCTGAGTGCTGAGTGCTGAGTGCTGAGTCCTGAGTGCTTAGTCAGCCGCTGTTTAGCACTTAGGACTCAGCACTCAGGACTTCCCCTAACCGCGTAGAGGGCCTCCGTCACCCGGGGCCGCCGAGGCACTCGGCGAGCCGGGCGGCCAGCGTGCGCACGTGCGGCTCGGTGCCCAGCGTGGCGTGCTCGCCGGGAACCTCCACCACGCGCACGGGGTGCGAGGCGAGCGGTGCCCAGCCGCGGGTGGGGTCGCGCAGGAAGCGCTCGGCCAGCTCCGGCCACGCCTCCTGCACCTGCTCGTCCACCCCTTGGGCGCGGAACAGGGTGATCTCTCCCGCGTAGGGGCGGGGAACGTACCGGTGGAGCAGCTCCATGCGCGACCACCACTGCCGGAGCGCGGCATCCATGGCCGAGGGAGGGGTGTCCGCGTGCACCACCCCCGCGCGCTTCAGCGCTTCCACCACGCGGGCCAGCCGCTCCTCGCCCTCGGCCTCGCGCACCTCGTGGTAGCGGAGGCCGAGCGCCTTCCCGCGCGATGCGGCCGCTTCGCGCGCGATGCCGAAGAGCACCTTGCTCTCCACCTCTTCCGTGTCGTTGAAGAAGGCGGCGTAGTCCGCGGTGGGGGCGATGGTGTCCAGCAGGGCCAGGAGGCCCACCTCCTCGCCCCGCTCGCGGAGCTGCCGGGCCATCTCGAAGGCCACCACCCCGCCAAACGACCACCCCAGCAGCCGCACGGGCCCGCTCCCGCGTACCGGGCGGATCGCCTCCAGGTAGCGCGCCGCCAGCTCCTCCACGGGGAGATCGGAGCGCTCCCCCTCCGCGTAGAGCGGGTCCTGCAGCCCGTACACGGGCTGGTCCGCGCCCAGGTGGCGGGCCAGCGCCACGTAGCCCAGCACCCCGCCCCCCGCCGGGTGCACGCAGAAGAGGGGCGCCCGCCCCCCCTCTGGCCGGATCGCCACCAGCGGCGTGGCCACGGTGGGGAGGGCGCCCAGGGCGTCGCGCACCGCCGCGGCCGCGGCCCGGGCCGTCCCCCCCGTGACCAGGGCGGCGAGGGGGAAGTCGCAGCCGAAGGCCCGGCGGATGCGGGCCAGCAGGCGCACGGAAAGGAGCGAGTTGCCGCCCAGCTCGAAGAAGTCGTCGTCGACCCCCACGGGGTGCACCCCCAGCACCTCCTCCCACACCTCCACCATGCGCAGCTCCAGCGGGTCGTCCGGGGCGCCGGGGGCCTCCTCCAGCGCCGGGCGCGCCTCGGGGGCGGGAAGGAGCTTCCGGTCCACCTTTCCCGTGGAGCCGGCGGGGAGCCGCTCCAGGAACACGAAGGCGGAAGGGATCATGTACTCCGGCACCCGGGCCCGCAGCGCCTGGCGGAGCTCCGGCTCCGCCCCCTCTCCCCGGGGCACCACGTACGCCACCAGGCGCGGGTCACCCGGCCGGTCCTCGCGCGCCATCACCAGCACGTCCTGCACGGAGGGCTGCTGGCGCAGCACGCTCTCCACCTCGCCGATCTCGATGCGGTAGCCGCGGATCTTGACCTGGAAGTCGCGGCGGCCCAGGAACTCGATGTTCCCGTCGGCCAGCCGGCGCGCCTGGTCGCCGGTGCGGTAGAGGCGCTCGCCGGCCCGGGGGCTGAACGGGTCGGGAACGAACTTCTCGGCGGTGAGCGCCGCGCGATTCAGGTAGCCGCGCGCCACCCCCACGCCGCCGATGTAGAGCTCTCCGGGCACCCCCACCGGCACCGGCTCCATGCGCTCGTCGAGCACGTACATGGTGAGGTTGGGGATGGGGCGGCCGATGGGGACGCGCCCCTCCCGGTGGGCGCCGGGGGGGAGGGTGTAGATGGAGCACCCCACCACCGTTTCGGTGGGCCCGTACTCGTTGATCAGCGTGACGTCCGGCGCCGACTCCTGCCAGAACACGGTGGACTCGCCCATCAGGTTGTCCGCCCCGATCACGAGCACCCCGGTGCTGGCCGCCGCCTCCTCCGGGGTGAGGAGGGCGGTGAGGAGGGCGAGGTGGGTGGGGGTGATCTTGATCATCCCGAAGGGCGGCCCCTCGCGGATGGCGTCGGCCAGCGCGTCCACCCCGGGCCCCTCGGGAAGGAGCACCACCTGCGCCCCCGTGAACAGGGGGAGGAAGTTGGCCAGCGTGAGGTCCACCGCCATGGACGAGAGGATGGGCGCCCCCCGCCCCCCCGCGGCGCGGTAGGCGTGCCGGCACCAGGCGAAGTAGTTGGCGGGGCCGTAGTGGTGCATCACCACCCCCTTGGGGCGCCCGGTGGAGCCGGAGGTGTAGTAGATGTACGCCAGGTTCTCCGGCGTCACCCCGCTCCGCGGAGGGGTGGCCGGCTCGTGCGCGAGCGCGAGCGTGTCCAGCGCCAGCACCTCGGCCCCGTGGGGCGGCAGCCCGTCCACCAGCCAGCTCTGCGTGAGGAGGACGCCGGCCCCGCTGTCCTCCAGCATGTAGCGCAGCCGCTCGGCCGGGTGGGTGGGGTCCAGGGGAACGTAGGCGCCCCCCGCCTTGAGCACGCCGAAGAAGGCCACCAGCAGCTCCAGCCCCCTCTCCAGGCAGAGCGCCACCCGCGACTCGGGGCCCACCCCCATGCGCCGGAGCCGGTGCGCGAGCTGGTTGGCGCGGGCATCCAGCTGCGCGTAGGTGAGCCGCTCGTCCTGGAACACGGCGGCCACGGCATGGGGCGTCTCCCTGGCCTGCTCCTCGAACAGCTGGTGGATGCAGACGTGGGGGTATTCCGCGGCCGTGTCGTTCCACTCCCCCAGCTCCCGCTGGCGCTCGGGCGGGGTGAGGAGGGGAGCGCTGGAGAGACGCACCTCCGGGTCGGCCGCCACCGCCTCCAGCAGCACCTGGAAGTGCCCGGCCATGCGCCGCATGGTGGACGCGTCGAAAAGGTCGGTGGCGTACTGCAGGCCCCCGGCGATCCCGTCCGCCCGGTCCACCAGGGTGAGGGTGATGTCGTACTTGGCCGTCACCAGCTCGTACTCGGCCGAGCTCAGCTCCAGGCCGGGAAGGGAGAGCGCGGCCCCCGAGGCGTTGTGGAGCTCGAAGAGCACCTGGAAGACGGGCGCGTGGCTGGGGCTGCGCTCCGGGCGCACCGCCTCCACCACGCTGCCGAACGGGACGTCCTGGTGCTGCAGGGCACCCAGCGTGGTCTCGCGGACCCGTGCCACCAGCTCGCGGAAGCTGGGGTCGCCGCCCGAGCGCGTGCGCAGCGCCAGAACGTTGAAGAAGAGCCCCACCAGCCCCTCCGTTTCGCCGAGCGTGCGGTTGGCGACGGTGGTGCCCACCACCACGTCGTCGGTGCCGGCGTAGCGGGCGAGAAGCGCCTGCCATGCGGCGAGGAGCACCACGAAGAGGGTGCACCCTTCGCGCTGGGCGAGCGCGCGCAGCGCCCGCGCGAGCTCCGCCGGGAGGGCCACCCGCTCGGTGGCGCCGCGAAAGGAGGCCACGGGGGGGCGCGGCCGGTCGGTGGGGAGCTCCAGGACGGCGGGGGCGCCCTCCAGCCGCTCGCGCCAGTAGTCCAGCTGCGAGGCCAGCCCCGCCCCCTGCAGGTGCTCCCGCTGCCAGATCGCGTAGTCCGCGTACTGGATGGGGAGCTCGGGGAGGGGGCTCGGCTCGCCGCGCCGGTACGCGGCGTACAGGGCCCCCAGCTCGCGCAGGAGAATCCCCATGCTCCACCCGTCGGTGACGATGTGGTGGATGGAGAGGAGGAGCGTGTGCTCGTCGGGAGCCAGCCGCACCAGCTGGGCGCGGAACACGGGGCCGGCGGCCAGGTCGAAGGGGCGCGCCGCCTCGTCGCGCATGCACGACCTCAGCGCCTCGTCGCGGAGCCCCGCCTCCGCCCCCTGCAGCTCCGTCATCGGAAGCTCCAGGGGACGGGGCGGGTGCACCACCTGCACCGGCTCTCCGTCCAGCATCCCGAAGGTGGTGCGGAGCGGCTCGTGCCGGCGCACCAGCTCGTCCAGGGCATGGCGAAGGGCGCCCTCGTCCAGCGGCCCCCGCAGCCGCATGGCCGAGGGGATGTTGTAGAGGGCGCTGCCGGGCTCCATCTGGTGGAGGTACCACATCCGCTCCTGCGCAAGCGAGAGCGGAAAGGCGAACACCTCGTCCACCGCGCCGGCTTCCTGGCCGTACGGCAGCTCCGAAATCGTGGTCATGGACATCGTTCTCAGGTACCCCTATGGTCGGTCAGTGGGAGATGGACGCAAGCTGCGTCCGGTAGCGCTCGCGCCCCCGGGGAGCGATGGCGGGGAGGGGGGTGGAGTGGGTGGTGCGCAGCTGCTCGACGCGCGCAGCCACCCGCGCCACCGTGGAGTCTTCGAAGAGGGCGCGCATGGGCAGCTCCACGCCCAGGGCGGCGCGCACCCGCGCCACCACCCGCGTGGCCAGCAGCGAGTGCCCGCCCAGCGCGAAGAAGTCGTCCTCCACCCCCACCCGCTCCACCCCCAGCACCTCCGCCCAGATCCCCGCCAGCGCC
>DASVQP010000092.1 GCA_036389135.1 Longimicrobium sp. | reverse complement strand
GGCCACATCCGCCACTTCAAGGGCAGCGTCGGTGCCGGATACGCCCATAGCTATACCCACTTCGGAGGCGGCAAGCGCGGGCGCGTCGTTTACGCCGTCGCCCACCATCGCCACGGGGCCGCGCTCCTTCGTTATGCGCTCCACCGCGGCCAGCTTGTCGGCGGGCAGCAATCCGGCGTAATACTCGTCCACGCCTACTTCGCGGGCAATCGCCCCGGCTGTGCGCTCGTTGTCGCCGGTGAGCATCGCCACGTAGTTGATACCGGCCTCGCGCAGGCCAGCCACGGCCCGCCTCGCGTCATGCCGGAGGCTGTCGGCCAGGGAGACAACGCCCAGCGCGCCCTCCCGCGTGCCCACGATTACGACCGTGCGGCCAAGCGCCTGCTCGCTCTCCAATAGCGGAGCAACGCCATCCGCCGGGATGCCCTGCTCGCGGAAAAGGCGGGCATTGCCCACGTACACCTCTCGCCCTTCGACCCAGGCTTTCGCCCCCAGGCCGGGGAAGGCGGTGAACCGGGCGGCTTCGGGCGCGCCGTTCTTGAGGTTGCGGCCCGCGTGCACGATAGCCATCGCCAGGGGGTGCTCGGAGCGGGCTTCCACGGTGGCGGCTAACCTGAGCAGGGCGTCGTTGTCGGCGTCCAGGGCGTGCACGGCCACCACGCGCGGCCGCCCCTCGGTGAGGGTGCCGGTCTTGTCGAACGCCACGGCCCCGACCTTGCCGAGCGCCTCCAGCGTGGCCCCACCCTTCACGAGCACGCCCCGCCGAGTGGCAGCGCCAATCGCGGACACGATGCTCACGGGCGTGGAGATCACGAGGGCGCAGGGGCAGGCGACCACCAGCAGCACGAGCGCGCGGTAGAACCAGTCGTTGAACGGCTGCGCGAAGAACAAGGCGGGCAGCACGGCCACCAGCGCGGCGGCTACGATCACCACCGGCGTGTACACCGCCGAGAAGCGGTCCACGAACTGCTGGGACGGGGCGCGCCTCGACTGCGCCTGCTCGACCATTTCTATGATGCGGGCCAGGGTGGTGTCCTTGGCCGCCCGCTCGGTGCGTATGCCGAGCGCGCCAGGGCCGTTGATGGTGCCCGCGAACACCTCCGCCCCAGGCTCAACATCCACCGGCACGCTCTCGCCCGTGATGGACGACTGGTCGATGGAGGATGCGCCTTGCAGCACGATGCCGTCCAGGGGCAGGCGCTCGCCAGGGCCGACCAGCACAGTCTCGCCGGGCCGTACCTCCTCGACGGGGAGGCGGACGTCGCGCATGATGGGCAGGCCGGTGCTGGTGTCGGCGCGGCGCACCAGGGCGGTAGCGGGCGTAAGGTCCATGAGGGCGCGAATAGCGCCGCGCGTCTTGTCGAGCGTGTAAGATTGCAGAGTGCCGCCGAACGCGAAGAGCAGCACCACCGTGACCGCCTCGCCCCAGTCGCCCAGCAGCACCGCGCCGATGGCCGCTACCGTCATGAGCAGGTTCATATCGGCGCGCCCGGCCCGCAGCGCAAGCAGCCCCGCCCTGGCGAAACCCAGCCCGGCAACCAGGACGCCGGCGCCAAAGAAGGCATTGACCAGCCAGACCGGGGCAGCAGTGAACGACAGCGCGAAGCCCAGCAGAGCGGCGACGGTGCCTATCACCGTGCTGACGACCCGGCGCTCGCGCTTCCAGAACGGCATGCTTGCGCTTGTGCGCCGCTTCGCCACGGGCGTGGCCCTGTAGCCCGCCGCCGTCACCACTCGCTCGATCGTGCTCGCCTCTGGACGCTCGGATGCCACGGAGGGCACCACCGACAGCCGCGCCGAGCCGAAGTTCACACTTGCCTGGGCCACGCCAGGCAGGGCAGCCACCGACTTTTCGATGGTGCGCGCACAATCGCCGCAGTCCATGCCCTCGATGATAAATTCGAGCGGTCCCGTCTGCAAGCTAGCCGCGCCGGTTTCTTCCACATGATAACCAAGTTCCGACACACGCCTGGCTATGGCTTCGTGGCCGGCGACCGCCGGGTCGTACGTCACCTGCGCCGTGCCCGCCCCGAAGCTAACGCTTGCCGAGCGCACTCCCGGCAGCGTCTCCAACGACTTCTCGATACTTACAGCGCAATCGCCGCAGTCCATGCCGCTGATGCGTAGCTTCTCGGTTGTATCGTTTGTGTGGTTTTTCCTGGT